>DASZON010000326.1:0-11893 GCA_035550755.1 Actinomycetota bacterium
GCCACCGTCCCGTCCAGCATCCACGGGTCCTGGGGGACCAGGGCGATCTGGCGTCGCAGCGAGCCCAGCTCCAGGCGGCGCAGGTCGACCCCGTCCACCTCCACCGCCCCGGCGTCGGGGTCGTAGAAGCGGAGCAGCAGCGACAGCAGGGTCGACTTGCCGGCGCCGGTGGGGCCGACCACGCACACCCGCTCGCCCGCGGCGACGTCCAGGTCCAGGTGCCGCAGGACCGGGGCGCCCTCGGTGTACGCGAACCACACCTCGCGCAGGCCGATCCCCCGCCGGGGCGGCGAGGCCGGGACCGGGTCGGGGGCTTCGGGCACGACCTCCCCCGAGTCGAGCACCTCCAGGATCCGCTCCCGGCTGGCCGCGCCCCGGGCCAGGGTCCTGGCCAGCCGGGCCAGGGCGCGGATGGGCCCGTAGAGGCTGGACAGGTAGGCGAGCACGACCAGCAGGGTCCCCAGGGTCATGCGACCGCCGGTCACCGCCGTCACCCCCAGCCACAGCACCAGCCCGCCCCCGGCCGCCAGCAGCAGGTCGGCCACCGGCGACCACCGCGCCTCCAGGTCCATGGCGTCCAGCGCCGCCCGCACCGCCCCCTGGCTGCGCCCGCCGAACCGGTGCCCGGCCTCGGGTTCGCGGGTGAAGGCCTGCACCACCCGGACGTTGCGCAGCACCTCGGTCGCCTCCCCGGCCAGGGCGGCGTCGGCGTCCCTCGAGGTCCGCTGCACCGCCCGGATCCGCCGCCGCCGCAGCGCCACCACCAGGGCCAGCGGCGGCGCCACGGCGAGGGCGGCCAGGCCGAGGGTGAGGTCGACCGCCAGCACGACCACGACCATCCCGACCAGGGTCAGCACCTCGGGCACGAGCACCGTGAACCACGCCACCATCGAGTCCTCGACCCGGGCAACGTCCCCGGTGAGCCGGGTCACCAGGTCCCCGGAGCGGTGCCGGTCATGGAACGGCAGCCCGAGGTGGAGCATCCGCCCGAACAGGGACTCGCGGAGATCGGCCCCCACCCGCTCGGCCGTCGCCGAGGTCAGGTAGGTGATCAGGTACCCGACGAGCGCCCCGATCCCGACCAGCGCGATGCCGCCCAGCGCCGCCACCGCCGCCAGTCCCGCCGGGCCCAGCTGGTCGAGGAAGGCCAGCGGCCCTTCCAGCGGCTGCCCGCCGATGGCGTTGTCCACCGCCACCTTCAGCGGCCACGGCCGCGCCAGGTCCAGCAGGGTCTCCACCAGGGTCAGCCCCGAGGCGAGGGTGAGGGTGGACCGATAGGGCCTGAGGAAGGCCCGAAGGGTCCGGCGCGGCCGGCCTGGGGTCGAGGTGGACGGGGTCATCCGACCCTGCCCAGACGAGTCCTGGCCCGGAACCCGGCCGCCACCATCGCCACCAGGACGAGCACCGCCGCGACCGCCGCGACCGAGGTCAGGCCGCGGGGCGAGGAGGCCGCCGCGCCAGGGGAGGCGGAGGGTTCCGCGCCAGGGGAGGCGGAGGATCCCGCGCCAGGGGAGGCGCCCCTTGCCGGGGTGGCGGTGGGGCTGGCGGTAAGGGTGCGGCTTGGGGTGGGCGTGGGGTTTGGGGTGAGGGTGGGACTCGGGGTGGGGCTTGGGGTGGGGGTGGGGGTTGTGGACAGCCGCGAGTGCTCTCCGTCCCGGTCGGCTACCCTCCCGACCGGGGGCCCAGCCGTCGGGGTGGGGTCGGAACCGCTCGACCCACGACCGCTGGGATCGCTCGACCCGCTGCCGCTCGAGTCAGCGTACTCACCGGACCCGTTGCCGCTGGGGCCGTGATCCACAGGTGAGCCGCTCGACCCGTGGTCGCCGGGCGCGTCTTCGTGAGCGGCCAGGGCGGCGGTGGGGAGGGCGAGGAGCACCGCGAGGGTCAGGGCGGCGAGGAGGGTGGGGCGGGTCCGCACCGGGCGAGGTCCTTTCGAGGTGGTGCCGGGTACGTCCTCGCCATCGCGGGGTGGGTGGGTTCGTTACAGTGGCCCGGTGGACCTCGCCGTCGTCCTGACCACGTTCGTGGTGATCTTCCCGGCCGAGCTTCCTGACAAGTCGATGTTCGCATCGCTTGTGCTCGGGACCCGCTTCAGGCCGCTGCCGGTGTTCTGCGGGGTCGCCGCCGCCTTCGCGGTCCACGTGGTCATCGCCGTCACCATCGGGAAGGTGTTCTCCCTGCTTCCCGAGCGGCTGGTGCTGCTCGTGGTCGCGGCCCTGTTCGCCGGTGGGTCGGCCCTGCTGCTGCTCGGGAAGGATGACGAGGAGGCCGAGGGGACCGCCGAGGCCGCGCGGGCGGTGGCCGACCAGCGGCCGGTGCGGGTCGCCGTGGCCTCGTTCGGGGTGGTGTTCCTTGGCGAATGGGGCGACATCACCCAGATCACCACGGCCAACCTGGCCGCCAGGTACCGCGACCCGCTGAGCGTGGGGATCGGTGCCGTGCTCGCCCTGTGGTCGGTGTCGGCGCTGGCCCTGACCATGGGCCGCGGCCTCATCCAGCGGGTCCCGGCCCGGCTGGTCCGCCGCCTGACCGGGGTGGTGCTGGCCCTCCTGGCGGTCGGGACCCTGGTCGAGGCTGTCCGGGCCTGAGCGGCCGCTTGCGCGCGCCGCCGCGGGCGGGCAGGCTGATGCCGGTATGGTCCCTCTCCTGCTGGTCTGGAACCGCGCCCTCGACTACGGGCGCGTGGTCACCTGCGGCTGTACCGGGGCCCGGGAGCCGAGGTAACCGGCGAACGCCGCTCCCGGGTCCGCCGCCCGCGCCACCCCGTTCCCCCCTGCCGCAAGGAGGACCCGTGTCGGTCACCGACGATCTGCTCAGCAACAACGCCGAGTTCGCCAGCTCCTTCAGCAAGGGCGACCTGCCGATGCCGCCCGGCAAGGGCCTGGCCGTGGTCGCCTGCATGGACGCCCGCCTCAACGTCTACGCCCTGCTCGGGCTCGACGAGGGCCAGGCCCACGTCATCCGCAACGCGGGCGGCGTGGTCACCGAGGACGTCATCCGCTCTCTGGCCATCTCCCAGTGGCTGCTCGGGACCAGCGAGATCATCCTCATCCACCACACCGACTGCGGCATGCTGACCTTCACCGACGACGAGGTGAAGGCCGACATCGAGAGCAAGACCGGGCTGCGGCCCCACTTCGCCCTCGAGGCGTTCTCCGACCTGGAGAACGACATCCGCCAGTCGATCGCCCGCATCAAGGCCAGCCCCTTCGTCGCCAGCAAGGACTCGATCCGCGGCTTCGTCTTCGACGTCCGCACCGGCCGGCTCCAGGAGGTGGCGTGAACCTGGAGCACCGCCCAGCTGCGCCTCAGGCGTCATCGCGGACCAGCCGCCACCCGGCCAGGGCCAGCACCAGCCCGGTGTAGCAGCAGAACAGGCCGAACCCCGTCCACGGGCTCAGGATCAGCGGGTCGGGCCGGACGTTGGCCACGGCCGCGCCGGCCGGGACCGGCAGGTACCGGTAGAGCTGGTCCGACCAGGTCGCCGGCAGCATGCCGACCAGCAGCTGGGGCCCGAACAGCAGCCCCAGCAGGGCGGCGACCGCCCCGGCGGTGCTGCGCAGCAGGGCGCCAAGGCCAAGGCCGAGCAGGCCGACGGCGGCCAGGTAGAGGGCGCTGCCCAGCACCGCCCGGGCCACGCCCGGGTGCCCGAGGGCGATGTCGAGCCGCTTCTCGGAGAGGATCGACTGGCCGACCAGGAACGCGATCACGGTCACGGGCAGGCACACGGCCAGGGTGGTCAGGGCGAACACGATCGCCTTGCCCCACAGCACCGGCAGCCGCCTCGGGACCGCGGTGAAGCTGGTCCGGATGAGGCCGGTGGCGTACTCGCCGGCGACCAGCAGCACCCCGAGGACGCCGATGGCGATCGCGGCCAGCTGGACGCCGGTGAGGCTCACCGCGGTGGGGTCGAAGGCGGCCAGGGCGGCCGGGTCGGCCGGCGGCCGGGCCACCCGCAGCAGGCAGTAGAGGACGCCGAACCCGACGATCGACACCACGGTCACCAGCAGGGACCAGGCGGTCGAGGGCAGCGAGCGCAGCTTGGTCCACTCCGAGCGGACCACCCGCGCCTGGCTGACCCGCTGGGCGCGACCGGCCGGCGCGGCCGGGGTGACGGGACGGGTGGCGGTCATGGCTGGGCTCCCTTCCGGGTAGGGGCGCGGAACTCGACCGCGTCCCGGGTCATGTCGACGAAGGCGTCCTCCAGCGAGGCCTGCTGGGCGCTGAGCTCGAGCAGGGTGATCCCGGCCGCGCCGGCGGCCCGGCCGACCTGGTCGGTGCTGAGCCCGGACACGGCCAGGGCGCCGTCCCCGTCCGGCGAGACGGTCACGTCCCGCGCCCGGAGCAGGGCCGCCAGGGCCTCCGGCTCGGTGCTGCGGACCCGGACCACGCCGGGCGCGGCCTGGGCGATGAGCTCCTCGGTGCCGGCGTCGGCGATCAGCCGGCCCTGGCCGATGACGATCAGGTGCTCGGCGGTCATTGCCATCTCGCTCATCAGGTGCGAGGAGACGAAGACGGTCCGGCCCTCGGCGGCCAGGCCCTTGAGCAGGGACCGGATCCAGCGGATCCCCTCGGTGTCCAGGCCGTTCACCGGCTCGTCCAGGATCACCGTGCGCGGGTCGCCCAGCAGGGCGGCCGCGATCCCCAGCCGCTGGCCCATGCCGAGCGAGAAGCCTCCGGCCCGCTTGCGGGCCACGCCGGCCAGGCCGACGCCCTCGACGACCTCGTCCACCCGCGACCGCGGGATCCCCGAGGTCTGGGCCAGGGCCAGGAGGTGGTGGTAGGCGCTGCGCCCAGGGTGGACCGAGCGGGCGTCCAGCAGGGCGCCGACCTCGTGCAGGGGCGCGGTGTGCTCCCGGTAGGGCCGGCCGTTGACGGTCACCGACCCTCGGGTGGGCGTGTCCAGGCCGAGGATCATGCGCATGGTGGTCGACTTGCCGGCGCCGTTGGGCCCCAGGAAGCCGGTGACCACGCCCGGCCGCACCGTGAAGCTGAGATCGTCCACGGCCAGCTTGTCGCCGTACCGCTTGGTCAGCCCGTGTGCCTCGATCATCGGATGTCCTCCTTCCGTTCCGGCTGGCACCAGGCTGGCCGCGCCGGGCCCGGCTGTCGCTGGGGCGCGCGGCGCCACCGGGGTGGGGTTTTCCTCACCCCGGCGGAGGGCGGGCCTCATGGCCCCCGGCCCCGGCGGCGTTTACCGTGAGGCCATGTCCTGGATGGAGACGGCGCGCGACTGGCGGCCGACCGTGCATGCCCTGGCCGGGCTGGCCGCCGGGGCGCTCACCACCGCCGTGCTCGGCGGGCTGCTCCTCGGCTGGCTGGCCGCCGGCTGGAGCCTGATCGACGGGCCCACCGGGGCCTGGGAGCTGGCCTGGTTCTACGTGGTCGTGGTCCTGGCCGGTCCGGTGCTGGCCCTGTGGGCCGTCAAGGGCCTCGGCTCGCTCCAGCGGGCGCGGCTCCGGGCCGTGCTCGGGGTCGAGATCGCCTCCCCGCCCGGGGCCGGGGGCGGCCAGCCCCTGCTGTGGCCGTTGCGGGCCTGGCGGGCTCCGGCCACCTGGCGCCAGCTCGGCTACCACCTGCTGGCCATGACCGGCGGGACGGCCGGGGGCCTGCTGGTCGCGGGCTTCTGGTCGGCGCCGCTGCTGGCCGTCGCCTACCTGGCCAGCAGCCAGTCCGCCGGCCTCGGCCTGGCCGTGCTGGGGGCGACCCTGCTCGCCGCGGCCATGGTCTGGGCGGCGCCACGGGCGGCCAGGTCCGTGGCCGGGACCGACGAGGCGGCGGCCCAGGCCCTGCTCGGCCCCAGCCGCAGCGAGCAGCTGGCCCTGCGGGTCGAGTCGCTGGCCCGCAGCCGGGCCGAGGTCGTGGCCGCCACCGACGCCGAGCGCCGCCGCATCGAGCGCGACCTGCACGACGGCGCCCAGCGGCGGCTGGTGTCGCTGGCCATGCAGCTGGGCATGGCCAGGGCCAGCCTCGGCGACGACGTCCCCGCCTCCCTCCGCCAGGTCATCGAGCAGGCCCACGACGAGGCCACCGAGGCCCTGGCCGAGCTGCGCCAGCTGGTCCGCGGGCTGCACCCGGCCGTGCTCGACGACCGGGGCCTGGACGCGGCCCTTTCGGGGATCGCCGCCAACGCGCCCCTGCCGGTCCGGCTCCGGGTCGACGCCGGCGCCCGCTGCGCGCCCGCCATCGAGGCCGTGGCCTACTTCGTCGTCTCCGAGGCCCTCACCAACGTGGCCAAGCACGCCGGCGCCAGCCGGGCCGAGGTGACCGTCGAGCGCGCCGGCGACCGGCTCCGCGTGGTCGTCGCCGACGACGGCCGCGGCGGCGCGACCCTGGAGGGCGCCGCGGCGGCGGCCAACGGCGGCGGCGGCACCGGGCTGCGCGGGCTGGCCCAGCGGGCGGCCGCGGTCGACGGGACCCTCACCGTGGACAGCCCGCCCGGCGGGCCGACCCGGATCACCGTGGAGCTGCCGTGCGGGTCGTGATCGCCGAGGACTCCGTCCTGCTCCAGGCGGGCCTGACCAAGCTGCTCGGCGACGGCGGGTTCGAGGTCGTCGCCGCCGTCGGCGACGCCGAGTCGCTGCTGCGGGCCGTGGACGAGCACCGTCCTGACGTGGCCGTGGTCGACGTGCGGATGCCGCCGACCCACACCGACGAGGGCATCCGGGCCGCCCTGGTCATCGCCAGCCAGCACCCCGAGGTGGCCGTGCTCGTGCTGTCGCAGTACGTGGAGGAGCGCTACGCCACCGACCTGCTCTCCGAACGGACCAGCGCCGTCGGCTACCTGCTCAAGGACCGGGTCGCCCACGTCGCCGACTTCCTCGACGCCCTGCGCCGGGTGGCGGCCGGCGGGACCGCCCTCGACCCCGAGGTCGTGGCCCAGCTGCTGGTGCGCCGCCGGACCGACCCGCTCGACCGCCTCACCCCCCGCGAGCTGCAGGTCCTCCAGCTGATGGCCGAGGGACGCTCCAACAACGGCATCACCGAGGCCCTGCGGGTCAGCCCGAGCGCGGTCGAGAAGTACGTCAGCAGCATCTTCTCCAAGCTGGACCTGGCGCCCACCGACATCGACCACCGCCGGGTCCTGGCCGTGCTCAAGTTCCTCGGCACCTAGCCAGCGAGCGCAGGGCGGCCTGCTCGGGCGGTCCCGCAGCGGGCGGATCAGCCCGGGCCGCTGGAACCGCCGCCTCCACCACCGGACCGGCCGGAGCCGCCAGGGTCGTCGCCCTGGTCGCGGTCATCGTCGCCGGCGCGGGCACCCTGGTCGTCGGCCGGCGGGTCGGCCGCGGGGTCGGCGGCCACGGTGGTACGGCTGGGTGCCTGGTCGGGCGGCTGGGTGCTCTGGGTGGTCCCGCCGGGCACGCGGACGGCGAACGGCTCCTCGACCCGTCCGTCGGCCCACGACAGCAGGCCGCCGGCCAGCGCCGGCAGGGCGGCCAGCACCGCCCCGGCCACCACCAGGGCGACCAGCAGGCCCCGCCGCCGGGCACCGGGGCTGTGGACAGCCCGGCCCCCCCTCCAGCCGGGTGGGCTACCCTCCCGGATGGGGCCCCACCGGCGGTGGGCGGGGGTAACCGGTGCCCGCGGTCGGACCGGCGCGGCGCCGAGGGGGCGGGTGACAAGGGCGCTGAGCTGGGCCGGGCCCGGGGCGGGAGCCGGGGCCGTCATCAGGCGGGCGAACGCGCCCGCGGACGGGGGCCGGGCGGCGGGGTCCTTGGCCATGGCCTGCTCGCAGGCGGCGACCAGGCACGGGGGCGTGGACGGGGCGGCCAGGGCCAGGGGAACGGGCTCGGCGTTGATGTGGGCCATGGCCAGCTCGATGTCGGAACCGGCCTCGAACGGACGCCGGCCGGCCAGCAGCTCGTAGAGGACGACCCCGAGCGCGTACACGTCGGAGGCCGCGGTGGCCTGGTGGCCGAGGGCACGTTCGGGGGCCAGGTAGGCGGCCGTGCCGATGAGGTCGCCGGTGGTGAGGGCGACGTCGCCGGCGGCCCAGGCGATGCCGAAGTCGAGCACCTTGACCGCGCCGTCCGAGGTCAGGAACACGTTGCCCGGCTTGACGTCGCGGTGGACGACCCCGGCCCGGTGGGCCGCCTCGAGCGCGCCGGCGACGGCCGCCATGACCCTGGCCGCCTCGGCCGGGTCCATCGGCCCGGCGCGGGCGATCCGCTCGGCCAGGCTCTCCCCCTCCAGCAGCTCCATGACCAGGTAGGGACGGCCGGCGTCCTCGCCGAGGTCGAGCACCCGGGCGATGGCCGGATGCTCCAGCCGGCCGGCCGCCCTGGCCTCCCGGCGCAGCCGCTCGGCCGCCCGGCGGTCGCCGACGAGGGCGCCGCCCAGCACCTTGACGGCCACCTCCCGGTCGAGCAGCAGGTCCCTGGCCGCCCAGACCTCGCCCATCCCGCCGCTGGCCAGCAGCGCCTCCATCCGGTACCGGCCACCCAGCGGGCGGCCGGCCGCCTCAGTCATGGCCCGACCCCGACCGGTTGGACCCGGACGACCCCTCGCCCGACCCCGGCGTCTTCGACCCCGAGGAACCGGTCCCCGAGGACCCCGACGACCCCGACCCGGAGCCGGAGCCCGACCCATCGCCGTCGTCGCCGCCGCCCGATCGGTCGTCCCCACCCGAGGACCCGCTGCCCGAGCCGCTCCGTCCGGAGCGGTCGTCCCCGGACCCGGGTCCCGAGGACCCCGGTCCCCCGCCCGGGTCGTCCTGGTGCTCCAGGAAGCGGACCTCCAGCAGGAGCCGCTCGGCCCGGGCCTGCTCGGCCGCGGCCCGGCTGCCGGACACGTCCTTGAGCTGGTCGAGGGCCTCGTCGATCAGCTCCTCGGCCCGGTCGGCCATGTCCTCGCGGCGCTCCTCCCCCGCCCCGGCCCCGGCGGCCAGGTACTCCGCGGCGGTGTTGAGGCGCAGGTGGGCCCGGCGCACCGGGTCGTCGGCCATGCTGGCCCGCAGCTCCTGGCCGGCCTGTCGGACCGGCCACAGGGCCGTGCCCGGCCGGGCCTGCCTGGCCACCGCCGGCACCGCCGCCAGCACGACCAGCGCCGCCGCCAGGGCCAGCACCCGGACCGGGAGCCGCCGGCGCCGGCCGCCAGCCGCGTGCGCGGCCGCGGGCGCCGGCCCGTGCAGCTCGGCGGTGGCGGGCTCCCCCGGCGGCTCGGCCGCCGCGTCGGACTCCACGGGGAGGTCGGCCGCCCGGGCCAGGAACGCGGCCCGGCCCCGCTCGGCCGCCCCGGGCGGCGGGGGCGGCACGGCCGCCCGCAGCTCGGCGGCGACGGCGGCCAGGACGGCGGCCTCGCCCTCGACCGGGGAGGCGGCGAGGTCGCCGGCCGCCAGCTCGTCGAGGGCCAGGTCGAGGGCGCCCACACCGCCCAGCTCGTCCCCGGGCCCGGTCGGCTCGTTCCCCGGACCCGAGGGCCCGTTCCCCGGACCCGAGGGGCCGGTTCCGTTGGGGTGGGTCATCCGGCGGTCACCCCCATCGCCGTCCGCAGGGACTGGAGCGCGCGGTGCTGGGCGACCCGCACCGCCCCCTCCGACTTGCCGAGGACCTCGCCGACCTGGGCCGCCGACAGGCCGCCGAGCACCCGCAGGGCCAGGACCTCCTGCTGGTCGGGCCGCAGGCGCCGGAACGCCCCGGCCACCTCGGCCCGCCGCTCGGCGGCCAGCAGGGCCTCCTCGGGCCCGGCGACGGCCGGGAGGGCCCCTGGCCGGGCCCCGCCCGGCACCGCCTCGTCCAGCGCGACCTCCTGCCGGCGGTACCGGTGCCGGAAGTGGTCGGCCACCCGGCGGTGGGCGATGGTGAACAGCCATGCCTCGAAGTCGGTGCCGGCCCGGTAGGAGCCGAGGTTGCGGCACACCGCCTCGAACGTCTCGCTGGTCACGTCCTCCGCCTTCTCCGCGTCGCCGAGCCTGCCGGTCGCGAACCGGGCCACCCGGTCGCGGTAGGTGTCGTAGAGCCGGCCGAGGGCATGGCGGTCGCCGGCCCGGGCGTCCCGGACCAGAGCCTCGACGTCGACCTCGGTCAGCTCGGCCATCCCCTCGATCATCGCGGGCGGCGGCGGTTCGTTACGGCCCGATCCCGCGGGCCGTTACTGCGCTGTTGTGACAGTGCGTCCTGATCGGTGTGGATGCCCCGCTCCGGCCACCAGATCGCGCTTGTATGATCGTTCAACCATGAAACCTCTACACCGATTCACGGTGCTGCCCACCGTGCCCGACACCCTCGCGCCCCTGCGAGTCCTCGCCCACAACCTCCGCTGGAGCTGGCACCCCGCCACCCAGGAGCTGTTCCGCGCCATCGACCCTGCCGGCTGGGAGGCCTCCGGCCACAACCCGCTGCGCATGCTGAACGAGACCGACGCCCGCGTCCTCGAGCAGGCCGCCGCCGACCCCGACTTCCTCACCCGCCAGCAGCAGCTGCTGGACGACCTGAACGCCTACCTGACCGAGCCCCGCTGGTACCAGACCCTGGCCGGGGCCCCGTCCCGCATCGCCTACTTCTCGCCCGAGTTCGGCGTCAGCGAGGTCCTGCCCCAGTACTCCGGCGGCCTCGGCGTGCTCGCCGGCGACCACCTCAAGGCGGCCAGCGACCTCGGCGTCCCCGTGGTCGGGGTCGGCCTGTTCTACCGCTCCGGCTACTTCCGCCAGTCCCTCACCGCCGACGGCCGCCAGCAGGAGTCCTATCCCGCCTTCAACCCCCACGAGCTCCCCTTCGAGCTGGTGCGGGACGGCGGCGGCACGCCCCTGCTGGTCTCGGTACGCCTGCCCGACGGCGTGCTCCACGCCCAGATCTGGCGGGCCGAGGTCGGCCGGGCGCCGCTGCTGCTGCTCGACTCCGACGTGGACGAGAACGGCCCGGCCGAGCGGGCGGTCACCGACCGCCTCTACGGCGGCGGCGGCGAGCACCGGCTGCGCCAGGAGATCCTGCTCGGCATCGGCGGGGTCCGCGCCCTGCACGCCCTCGGGATCGAGCCCGAGGTCTTCCACACCAACGAGGGCCACGCCGGGTTCCTCGGCCTGGAGCGCATCCGCCGCCTCATCCAGGAGCGGGGCCTTGACCCGGCCACGGCCATCGAGACGGTCCGGGCCGGGACCATCTTCACCACCCACACCCCGGTCGAGGCCGGCATCGACCGGTTCCCCCGGTCGTTCATCGAGCGCTACTTCGGCGAGCACGGGGTCGACACCGGCCTCGGGGTCGAGCAGATCATGCAGCTCGGGGCCGAGCCCGACGGCGACCACGCGATGTTCAACATGGCCGTCATGGGCCTGCGCCTCGCCCAGCGGGCCAACGGGGTCAGCCGCCTCCACGGCCAGGTGTCGCGGGAGATGTTCCGCGGCCTGTGGTCGGGGTTCGAGGAGGCCGAGGTGCCGATCGGCCACGTGACCAACGGGGTCCACGCCGGCACCTGGATCAACCGCGAGTTCACCCGGCTGTTCGAGGACCGCGTCGGCGACGACTTCCGGGTCTCGGCCAGGACCTGGGAGCCGGTGGCCGACGCCCCCGACGAGGAGATCTGGAGGCTGCGCCGGACCGCCCGCGAGCGGCTGGTCGAGGACGTGCGCACCCGGCTGAAGCGCGCCTGGCTGGCCAGGGGCTCCAGCGAGGGCCAGCTCGGCTGGATCGACCGGGCCTTCGACCCCGAGGTGCTGACCGTCGGGTTCGCCCGCCGGGTCCCCTCCTACAAGCGGCTGACCCTGCTGCTCGAGGACGAGGAGCGCCTGACCCGGCTGCTGCTGGACTCCGAGCGCCCCATCCAGCTGCTGATCGCCGGCAAGGCCCACCCGGCCGACGAGGGCGGCAAGTCGCTGATCGCCGACTTCGCCCGCTTCGCCGCCCAGGCCAAGGTCCGGCACCGGGTCGCGTTCCTGCCCGACTACGACATGGCCATG
>DASZON010000327.1:0-3024 GCA_035550755.1 Actinomycetota bacterium
CGAGGGCCCCGGCGATGTCGCGCATGCTGGTCGCGGCGTAGCCGCGGGAGCTGAACAGCTCGCTGGCCACGTCCTCGATCTGGCGTCTCCGGGTCTGCACGTCTGCTCCTAACGAACAGTTGTTAGGAGGACCGTAGCAGGACGGCCGCGCTCCGGCAACGGGTGGGTACGGCCGAGGGTCAGGCCGCCGGATCGCCGTCGGGGTCCTCGGGCAGGTCGTCGCGGGCGGCCGCGGCCCGGCCCCGCTCCAGGCCCGATCGGTACCTGGTCAGCATGTTCCGGACCTGCTCGGGCGAGCGGCCGCCGGGGCGACCCGATCCCGGTTCGCCCGGCCGGGCCGGGTCGCCGGCGGCCAGGTCGGGGGCCAGGCTGGTGTGCGGGGACCGCCGGGGCAGGGGCTGGTCGCCGTCGCGGTCCTGGGTCACGTAGCGGCGAAGGGGCGGCAGGCTGGCCACGGCGGCGGGGTCGGGGTCGGGCGCCTGCCTGCCCCGTTCCGGTGCCGGCGGGTCCAGGCTGGGCGGGCCGGACGGCTCGGGGGTGATGATGAGGCGCTCGGGGAAGAACACCAGGGCCGTGACCCCGCCCGAGGCCGAGCGGCGGAGCTGCACCCGGACCCCGTGGCGGCGGGCCAGGCGGCCGGCCACCCAGGTCCCGAGCCGCTGCCCGGGGTCGTCGACGGCCACCGGCGGGTCGCCGGCCAGGCGCCGGTTGACCGCCCCCAGCTCGCCGTCGGTCATGCCGAGACCCTGGTCCTCGACCTCGAGGACGTAGCCCGAGCCGACCTTCTGGCCGCGCACCTCCACCCTGGTCTCAGGGGCCGAGAAGGCGGTGGCGTTGTCGACCAGCTCGGCCAGCAGGTTGGCCAGGTCGTCGGCGGCCGGCCCGGGCACCAGCAGCTCGTCGGGCACGGTCACCCCGACCCGGGGAGCGTCGGGGTTGTCGAGGACCGCGGCCGCGGCCACCTCGGCCAGCGGCGCCGGCCCGTCCCAGCGCCGGCTGGGCTCGCCCCCGGCCAGCACGATCAGGTTGTGGGCGTTGCGCCGGGCCCGCACGGCCAGCCGGTCGAGCTGCAGCAGCCGCCCCGGCAGCCGCGGGTCCGCCTGGTCCCGCCCCGCCTGGTCCAGCAGCTCCAGCTGCTGGTCGGCCAGGTCCTGGCTCCGCCTGGCCAGGTCCGCAAGCCCGGGCCCGCCCTCACCGTGGGGCGAGTCGGCCCCGGCCCCGCCCGGGGCGTGCAGCGGGCCGGACCCGGCCCGGGCCCCGCCCGTGGGGCTGTGGACGACCAGCCCCCGCCCCGCCCCGGCTGGGCTACCCTCCCGATTCGGGGGCCCTGGGACCGGGGGGTGCGGCTCCGGCGCGCCCGCGGTCTGAGCCCGGCCCGGGGCCGGGGTCGGAACCCCGCCGTGGGTCGGAACCCCGCCCGGGGTCGATGCCCCGCTTGGGGTCTGCGCCTCGCCCGGGGGCGGTGGCCCTTCCGCGGTTGGGGGGTGGCTCGGGGCTGGGTCCCAGCCGGGGAGGCCGGGGGTGGCCACGCGGACCCGTTCGGCCCAGTCGGGAGGCTCCTCGCGGGCGCGGCGGTGCCGGCGGGAGGGGTCCTCGCGGGCCTCGGTGGTCCGGGCGGCAGGATCCTCGCGGACCTGGGTGGTGCGGCCGGCGGGGTCCTCGCGGGCGCGGCGGGCGCGGCCGGGGGCCAGGACCAGGAGGACGACCACGGCGCAGGCGGTCAGCAGGAACACGCCGCCGTAGGCAAGGGCGCGGCGGTCGGCGGTCTGGTCGGCGAGGGCGGCCAGGCGGGCGACCTCGGCGGTGAGGCCGCGCTCGACCTCGTGCATCTGGTCGGCCCTGGTCGTGGCCGCCTGGGACCAGCCGGCGAGGTCGGCTCCGGGGCCGCCCTCGAGGGCGGCCTTGCGCAGGCGGCCGGCCCGCTCGACCTGGGCCGGCGGCAGGGAGCGGCCGTAGGCCTGGAGCTGACCGGGGCTGGCCAGGGCCCCGAACTGGTCGAGGAGGGCGTCCTGGCGGCCGCCGAGGGCGGCCAGCCGGGCCCGCTCGGCCTGGTCGAGGGCGATCCCGGCCGCGGCCTGGGCGGCGGCCTCGCGCTCCCGCTCGGCCAGCTCCGTTGCCCGCGAGAAGACGCTGGCCGCGCTCACGGCCCGCAGCAGCCCGGCGTCGTCGGCGGCCTCGCGCAGGCCGATCTCGGCGCCGACACCCAGCAGCCCGCCGACGATCGCGGTGTAGCTGCGGAACACGTTGGCCCGCGCCGCCTCCGGATCCGAGGCCGCCACCTGCCCGTCGGCCGACGCCCGCAGCGCCCCCAGCCCGGCCAGGTCGGACAGCCCGGCGTCCAGGCGCTGGTGGAGCCCGCGGTCCCGGTCGGAGATGTCGACCCGCACGGCCGCGTCCCGGTAGGCGGCGGCGGCGCGGTCGACGGCCCGGCGGGCCACCTCCAGCGCGGGGGCGTCGGCGGCGTCCTGGCCGGCGACGGACAGGCTGCGCTCGCGCTGGAGCTGGTGCACCAGAGTGGTGAGGGCCTCGGTGAAGGGGGCCAGCCCCCGCACCCGCTCGGCCCGGGCCCCGTCCCGCAGGCTGGTGGCCGTGCCCACGCCGGCCAGGACGAGGACCGCCAGCAGCAGGATCGCCAGGACGGCCGCGCCCGCCGGTCGGCGCCTGGTCTGGGCGGGCTGCGCCATCTCGTCCCTGGTCCCGATCACAGACCGGCTATGAAACAGGTTGGACGGTCTTGCCTCAACTACCGGTCAAGCGTCACGCACGTCATTGTCCTGACGGACCGCTCCCGGGGGCGGCGGGGCCTGGGCGGCCCTGGCGAGGTCGGCCCCGATCACCCGCAGGCGCCAGAGCGCGAGCAGCAGGACCGCCCCGGTGACGGCGAGGCCGGCCCACCGCCAGGGACCCTGGAGCCGGGCCGCCTGGACCCCGAACAGGTAACCCGTCCCGACCATGACCGGCCCCCAGAGCAGGTTGGCCAGGGCGTTGGCGGGCAGGAAGCGGCGGTAGGCCATGCCGGCCCAG
>DASZON010000328.1:0-9782 GCA_035550755.1 Actinomycetota bacterium
GGCGAGGTCGCCACCTTGGCCTCCTTGACCAGCATGGAGGCGAACTCGACCGAGCCCAGCTCCCGGTAGGGCTCGGGGATGGGCGCCCACACGAACATCGAGCCCCTGGGCGGCTCGACCTCCCAGCCGATGCGCCGCAGCCCGTCGCAGAGGGCGTCGCGCCGGGACTGGTACACGGCCTGAGCCTGCTCGGGATGGTCCGGGTCCTCGTTGAGGGTCACGGTGGCCGCGATCTGGATCGGCTGGAAGGCCCCGTAGTCCAGGTACGACTTGAGCTTGGCCAGGGCCTGCACGACCTCCGGGTTGCCGACCAGGTAGGCCATGCGCCAGCCGGCCATGGAG
Source organism: Actinomycetota bacterium (assembly GCA_035550755.1). Taxonomy (GTDB): domain Bacteria; phylum Actinomycetota; class CALGFH01; order CALGFH01; family CALGFH01; genus CALGFH01. The sequence continues at coordinate 343 of DASZON010000328.1, forward strand.
AACGCCTTGGTCATCGAGTACAGCTCCACCGCGCACTGCTTGGCCCCGGAGGCCTGGAGGATCGAGGGCGGCCGGAAGCCGTCGAAGCCGAGCTCGGCGTAGGCGTTGTCGTGGACCAGCAGGACCTCGTTCTCCAGCGCGAAGTCGACCATCCGCTGCATGAACGGCAGGTCCACGCAGGTGGTGGTCGGGTTGTGGGGGAACGAGAAGACGATCACCCGGGGCCGGGGCCAGGAGAAGCGCCAGGACTGCTGCATGTTCTCGAAGAAGTCCTCACCGGTGCCGACCGGGATCTCGCGGACGTCGGCCCCGGCGAACAGCGGCCCCCAGATGTGGATCGGATAGGAGGGTGAGGGCACCAGGGCGGCGTCGCCCGGCTGGAGCAGGACCCACATCAGGTGGGAGAACCCCTCCTTGGCCCCGATGGTGGTGATGGCCTCGGTCTCGGGGTCGAGCTCGACCCCGAAGCGGCGCCCGTACAGGTCGGCCACGGCCTCGCGGAGCTTGGGGATGCCCCGGCTGGCCGAGTAGCGGTGGTTGCGGGGATTGCGGACCGCCTCGCAGAGCTTGTCCACAGCGGTCGGGGGCGAGGGGAGGTCGGGGTTGCCGAAGCCGAGGTCGATCACGTCCTCGCCGGCCCGCCTGGCCGCCACCTTGAGCCCGTCGATGATCGTGAAGACGTACGGCGGCAGGTTGGTGATCCGGCGGAACTCCACGGCGACCCCCATCAGACAGCGGGTGAAGCTGGCAGCCTACCCTCCCCGCCGGGAACCAGCCCGGGCCCCACGGTGTATCCGGGGCATGCGCCTCCCGCTCGTGCTGGTGCTCGCGGCCACCCTGGCCGCCGGCTGCGACCGCTCCCCCACCCCGGCCCCGCGCCCGACGACGAGCGTCCCGGCCCCGGAGCCCGCGGCCGCCCCCGGCGGCGGGTCGTCGTGCCGGGCCGGCTACGACGAGCCCGACACCCTGAGCCCCTCCTACCGGCCGGGGGCGCCGGTCTGGGCCGTGGTCGGCACCGGCCACGTGCTCACCGGGACCGTCCGCTCGGCCCGCGACTGCGCCCCGATCGCCGGAGCCCGGGTCGAGCTGTGGCCCGAGATCGCCGGCAAGGGCCACCCCGACGACCAGCGGGCGACCGTCCTCACCGGTCCCGACGGCCGCTACCGGTTCCAGAGCGACCCGCCCGAGCACATCCACATGCTGGTCTCGGCCACCGGGTTCGAGCCGATGGCCAGCAACCGCTACCACCCCGAAGGCAGGGCCGCCGGCCGCTTCGACGTGGTGCTGCCACCGTCGCGACCGTGACGGTTGGCGGGTGACGGCGGCGCTCGGGTAACGTCACGCCCTTGTGAGGGACCCGATCACGGCCCTGGAGTGGCATCCCGGCCCCGGGGCGGAAGAGCTCGTCCGCCGGCGGGCGCAGCTCCAGGTGCTGACCAGGCAGCTGCTGGAGCGTGAGCGCGGGCTGGCCGCCTACCGCAACGAGCTGGCGGCCTTCGAGACCCGCTACCGCAGGGCCCTCGGCACCCGCTACGCCCACCTGGACGAGCTGGCCGAGCGCCTGGACGAGACCGAGGCGTCCGACCCCGACCCCCTCGGGCCCGACCCCGACTCCGACGACCCGGCCGATCGCTACCCCGGGCAGGGCCTGCCCGGCGGGCAGAACTGGGCCTGGGGGGAGCGCGAGCCCGAGAAGGAGCCGGAGCTCCGGGCACCGGTCGGCGACGACGCCAAGCGGCTGTTCCGCCAGCTGGCCCGGCTCATCCACCCCGACCTGGCCAGCGACGCCGCCGAGCGGCAGCGGCGCACCAACCTGATGGTGGCCGCCAACGACGCCTACGAGCAGGGCGACGTGGCCACCCTGGAGCGGCTGCTGGCCGACTGGCACGCCAGCCCCGAGGCCGTCGCCGGCCGCGGGGCCCTGGCCGACCTGGAGCGCACCATCCGCCGCATCGCCCAGGTCGAGGCCGGCATGACCCGGATCGAGGACGAGCTGGCCGAGCTGGAGGCCTCGGCCATGGGCTGGCTGCGGCGCCGGGTCGAGAAGGCCGCCCGCGAGGGCTGGGACCTGCTGGCCCACATGGTCCGGGAGCTGGACCGCCAGATCAGCGAGGCCCAGCAGGAGCTGGAGCGGCGCATACCCTTGCGCTCCCACGGGTAGGGGACCCCCAAGGACGCAGCCTAGGCGGACGTGGGGTGGAGCGGTATGGCCAGGGACATCCACGACGGGCGCGGGCAGGCCCCTGGTGGCAGTGAGGTGGCCACCACCTTCCCGACCAGGTACCTTCCGCCGGTCACCTACCGGGACATGCCCGAGCCGCTGCCCCTGCGCAAGGTCCTCGGCCCGGGGGTGATCGCGGCCGGGATCGGGCTGGCCTCGGGCGAGTTCATCCTCTGGCCCTACATCACCTCCCAGGTCGGGCTCGTGTTCCTGTGGGCGGCGGTGCTCGGGGTGGTGACCCAGTTCTTCATCAACATGGAGATCGAGCGCTACACCCTGGCCACCGGCGAGACCGCCCTGACCGGCTTCAGCCGCTACTGGCGGCACTGGGGCCTGTTCTTCGCCGTGCTGACCTTCCTGGCCAACGCCTGGCCGGGCTGGATCACCAGCTCGGCCACCATGGTGACCTTCATCTTCGGCGGCGGGAACGTGAAGCTGCTGGCCGTCCTCGGGCTGGCCTCGATCGCCATCGCCCTGACCATGGCCCCGGTGGTCTACACGATGGTCGAGCGGATCGAGTTCTTCAAGGTCGGCATCATCCTGTTCTTCATCGTGGTCGCCATCGCCACCGCCATCAGCGCCGAGGCCTGGGGGGCCCTGCCGGACGCGGTGACCAACTTCGGCCGCCTGCCCGCGGGCCTGCCGCTGGCCCTGGTCCTGCCGGCGCTGGCCTTCGCCGGGGCCGGCGGCGGCCAGAACCTGGTCCAGAGCAACTGGATGCGCGACAAGGGCTACGGCATGGGCGTCCACGTCCCCCACCTGGCCTCGCCGGTCACCGGCGAGCCGGAGGCGGCGCCCGGGACCGGCTACACCTTCCGCGAGGACGAGCGGAACCTGGCCCGCTGGAAGGGCTGGTGGGAGGTTGCCAACAAGGAACAGCTGGTCAGCTTCGTAGCCATCACCATCGTCACCATCGCGCTGATGTCGCTGCTGGCCTACTCGACCGTGCTCGGGATCGACGGCGAGAACAACATCTCGTTCCTGGAGGCCGAGGGCAACGCCCTGATGGACACGGTCGGGACCTGGTTCGGCTACCTGTTCTGGATCATCGGCGCGACCTCGTTGTTCGCCGCCGCCCTGGGGATCGTCGACTACACCTGCCGGCTGGTCGCCGACGTCCTCAAGGTGAGCTACCTGCGCGACAACGACACCTGGTCGGAGAGCCGCATCTACTTCACCCTGGTCTGGCTGCTGGTCGCGTGGAGCGCGGTCATCCTGCTCACCATCCAGTCCCAGCCGCTGATCCTGCTGATCATCTCCGCCTCCATCGGCGGGTTCATGATGTTCGTCTACTCGGGCCTGCTGATCCTGATCAACCGGCGGTCGCTGCCGGTGGCGGTCCGGATCACCGGGTTCCGGACGGCCACCATGGTCTGGTCGGTGCTGCTGTTCGGGACCGCCTCGGTGATCGCCGTCGCCGACCAGTGGGACAACATCAAGGAGCTGATCGGCCTCTAGGCGGCCCCATGTACCGGTTCCTGCTCACCGTCGCCATCGCCCTGGTGATCTGGATGCTGCTCGCCGGTCTGGCCGCGGTCCTCGGGTTGTTGTAGAACTCGGGGGCATGAGCCAAGCCGCCGATCGGCCGCGCCCCAACCCGGTCTGGCTGCTGGTCGTGGTGCTGATGCTCGGGCTGGCCGTGACCGGCCCGGTGCTCATGGTCCGCGACCAGCTCGCCAACCGGGTGGCGACACCGTCCGCGGCCGAGGGCGCCCAGCCGGCCTCCGGCGGCGGGCAGGCGGCCGCGGCCGGGGGCACGGTGAAGATGGCCGGCCTGGCCTTCGCCCCGGCGACGCTGACGGTGGCCAAGGGGGCGACGGTGGTGTTCGACAACGACGACACCGCCCCGCACACGGTCACCGCCCGCTCGGGCGGGGTCGACTCGGGGGTGCTCGACCCGGGCAGGCAGTTCCAGCTGACCGCCACCGAGAGCTTCGACTACTTCTGCCAGATCCACCCGAGCATGACGGCCAAGATCGCCGTGACCGGCTGACAGGAGGGACCGTGGACCTCGTCCAGCTCCTCAACGACCTGGCGGGCGGCCAGCTGCTGCTGTGGAAGGTCCTGCTCACCTCCGTGATCTTCGCCTGCGCGGGATTCCAGGTGCTGCTGGCGGCCAGGTTCTACGAAGCCAGCACGGTGCCGCCCATCTCCACCGGGGCGGCGGCCCGGACCCACCGGTTCAACGGCAAGCTGACCGTCACCCTGGCCGTGGTGGTCGCCCTCAGCTGCCTGATCGGGCCGGCCGGGCCGACCTCCCCGACCCGGGTGCTGCTCCACTCGATCTTCGGGAGCCTGGTCTTCGGGCTGCTGGCGGCCAAGTACACCGCACTCAAGCTGCGGCCGTCCTGGGGCCGCTACCTGCCGTGGATCGGCAGCGGCCTGTTCCTGACCTTCGCCGCCATCTGGGCCACCAGCGTGGCCGACTACGTGACCGCGAGGTAGCCGACATGCGCGCGCTCCGCCTGCTGCCCCTGCTCGCCCTGACCGGGCTGGTCCTGCTGGCCGCCCCGGCCGCCGCCGCCTCCACCCCGGCGGCCGCCTCGGCCCCGGTCCCGGCCGCCGCCCAGGCCGGCGAGGCGGCCAAGATCGTCGACTTCGACTACTCCCCGGGTGAGCTGACCGTGGCCGCCGGGACCACCGTCACCTGGACCAACACCGGCTCCCGGCCCCACACGGCCACCGACCGGGGCGGCACCTTCGACACCAAGCCGATCGCCCCCGGGGCCAAGGCCGAGGTCACCCTGAGCACGCCCGGGACCTACTTCTACTTCTGCCGCATCAACCCGGCCAAGATGAACGGGGTCCTGGTGGTCGAGCCCGGCGCCGACGAGCCCCGGGCCGTCCGGGTCCAGGCCGTCGACCCCGGCTTCACCGGCGACAAGCTCCGCTTCGACCCGCCCGAGTTGACCGTGGCCGCCGGGACCACCCTGCTGGTGGCCAACGTCGGCGGCAAGCCCCACACCCTCACGGCCGACAACGGCGCCTTCGACACCGGCATCATCGACCCCGGGGCCGGGGGCGGCCGCTTCGCCGGCAAGAACGCCAGCGTCACCCTGAACCAGGCCGGCACCTTCAAGTTCCACTGCGAGATCCACCCGGCGGCGATGAAGGGCACGGTGAAAGTCACCGGCGAAGCCGCCTCCGCCGGCCCGGCCGCCGCCTCGGCCGGCCCCCGGGAGGTGGACGTCGGCGCCGTCGACTTCGGCTTCGAGCCCAACAACGCCTCGGTCGCCGCCGGCGGCAAGGTGCAGGTCGCCAACAAGGGCCAGGCCCCCCACACCCTGACCTTCGACGACGTCCAGCTCGACACCGGCAACATCGCCCCCGGCGCCACCGCCGAGCTGACCGCCCCCGACGCCCCCGGCAGCTACAGCTACCGCTGCACGGTCCACCCCGCCAAGATGCGCGGCGTCCTGGTCGTCCTCGGCCGCGACACCGAAGACCCCAACGCCCAGGCCGCCGCCCCACCCCCCGCCGCCACCCCATCCGGCGGTGGCGGAGGCGGCCCCGGCGCCGGCGTCAGCGCCTTCGTCCTGGCCGCCTCCGTGGTCGCCGCGTTCCTGGGCGGCATCGGCATCAGCGCGTTCGCCCTCCGCCGCCGCGCCGCGACCTAGGGGCACCTGCGGGTCTGGGTGCGGGTCGGGGTCGGGGTCGGGGTCTGGGCGCGGGTCGCCGTGGCCCCGACGTCCTGGCCTGAGCCGTGGGCGCGGGCCGCCGCGGCCGCCCGCGCCCACGGGGAGTCGTTGGGGTCCCATGCACACACCTGGCACCGACCTCCTGGTACAGGACCGCACGACCCCGCCGGAAGCAGTTGTCCACATTCTCACGCGGGTCCTTGCGTCCGGGTCAGGGGTTGATAGGTTGCCGCCATGGACTCGAACACACATTCGGCTCAGCCTCCTCCCAGGCCACCCGCCGATGGGCCGGATCGTCTGGCGTCGCTGACGGCGGCCTTGGCCGAGCTGGCGGCCGCGGACCTGGACGGCCTGGACGGCGTCGCCGTGGCCGAGGACGCGATCCGGCTGCGGCGGCTGCTGGACGGCCTGGAAGGCCAGTGGCTGCGGTGGGTGGCGGCCGTCGATGCCCAGGGGGCAGCCGGCGCCGACCAAGGTCAGGAGGTGGGGTCGACGGCGGCCTGGCTGCGCAGCCGCCTCCGGATGAGCGGCAGTGCAGCTCGGAGCGCGGTCCGGACCGCACGGGCCCTCTTCCGCGGGCCCCTGACCGAGTCGGCGGCGGCGCTGACCAGTGGGGCGATCTCGCCGGCCCATGCCCGGATGATCGCCGATGGCACTCAGCACCTCCCCGAGCACGTGAAGCTCGAGGCCGACCCGGTGCTGGCGGAGGCGGCCAGCCGGCTGGACCTGCCGCGGCTGCGCCAAGCCGTCGTGCATCTGGTCCAGGTGGTCGACCCTGACGGCGCCGACCGCCAAGCCGAGTGCCGCCACGAGCGCCGGGGACTCTGGCTCTCGCCCACCTGGGAGGGCATGGTCGCGGTGGACGGGCTCCTGGAACCCGAAGCGGGCCAGACCCTGCTGGCCGCCCTCGAACCGCTGGCCCGCCCCGCCACCGCCGACGACCGCCGCACCGGTGGCCAGCGCACCGCCGACGCCCTGACCGAGTTGGCCCGCCGCGCTCTGGAAGGCGGCCGGCTGCCCCAGGCCGGTGGGGTCCGCCCGCAGCTGCTGGTGACCGTCGATGTGGACAGCCTGCTCGGCCCGGGCGGCCTGGGAGGCGAGGTCGGCTGGGCGGGACCGCTGTCTCCTGAGGCCTGCCGGCGGCTGGCGTGTGACGCGACGGTGACCCGGGTGCTGGTCACCCGCCACCCCGGCCACGGCCACGGCGATCACGACCCGTACCAGGAGCCGGCCGGAGCAACCCTCGACCTCCGAGAGGCAGCTGTACCAAGCCGTGTCCTCGGGGAGGACGAGGATGGTGTGGCGGCCGCTGGCCGGGCCGGGGCGGCGGGGATGGCAGTGCGGTTGCGGGCCGCAGCCGCCCAGTTGCCCCCGGTGCTGGGCGGGGCTCCGAGCCAGCCGCTGGATGTGGGCCGGGCCACCCGGGTCATCCAGCCCGCCCAACGCGCCGCCCTCACCGTCCGCGACGGCGGCTGTGTCTTCCCCGGCTGTGACCGGCCCCTGGCCTGGTGCGAAGCCCACCACCTGCAGCACTGGCTGCATGGCGGCCCGACCAACCTGGCCAACCTCGCCCTGTTGTGCCGAGCCCATCATCGAGCGGTCCATGAGGGCGGCTGGCGATTGATCCGCGGGCCCGATGGGCAGTTCACCGCCACCCCACCCCATCGAAGACGGCGTTCCGCCGCCTGAGGGCATCCGGGAAGGCTCCCGGGCACGTTGCCGGTGCGTCGTTGGGGATCCTGGAGTGGGTCAGGACCCAGATCTTGTTCGCCGTGCCAGGCACGTGTGTGCATGAGGCCCGAAGTGACCCCGAGGACGGGCCAGGTAGGCCATGGACCCGACCAACCCGCAACCACCGTGTCAGGCGCGTCCATGGGGCCCGAGCGACCCCTGACGACCGTGCCAGGTAGGTGCATGGGGCCCAAGCCCACCACAAGCGGGCCGACAGGCCCTCGTCACGAATCTAACGGCGGTCGACGAACAACGCCTGGGCGGAGCGGCCGATCGGGCCCTGCTCGTCGTGGAGGGTGGTGTCGGCGAGGCCGATGCCGTCGGCGACGGTGGTGGACGCCTCCAGGGCGACCCACTCGCCGGCGGGATAGCGCAGCAGGTAGACGGTCAGGTCGGGGTTGATGAACCGCCAGGTGCGGAAGTCGAGAGCGGCGCTGACGCCGTTGCCGGAGTCGGCGGCGATCAGGACCCGGGACAGCGGGGACGGGGACTCGCCGGGGACCAGGGGGTGGCGCATCCGCATCCAGACCGTGGCCGGGCCGAGCTCCAGGAACGAGCCGGCCACGAAGCGGAACTCCACGGCCGTGTGGTAGCCGACGTCCTGGCCGGTCGGGAAGAACGGCTCGACCCGGCCCGCCGCCGGGCCGGGGAGGCGCGCGCCGGGGACCAGCTCGGCAGGAAGGCCAGGCTCAGCAAGGAGGCCAGGCTCAGCAGGGAGGCCCGCATCAGCAGGGCGACCCTGCTCGGCAGGATCCCCAGCCTTACCAGCGCGACCCACCCCACCAGCGCGACCCACCCCGTCAGCCCGACCCACCCCACCAGCGCGACCACCCTCACCCGCCCGACCCACCTGCGTGGTGCGGATCTGCAGGGCGGTGGCTCGCATGAGCTCGGTGGCGCCGGAGCGGAGGGTTGCCTCGATCAGCTCGACGCTGCGGCCGCCCCGGAGCGTCCGGGTCGCGACGGTCAGCTCGGCGATGGGCACGGGTCGGGCGATCTCGAAGGTGATCCGGGCGACCCGGAGGTCGGGCCGGTCGGCGTGGGTCTCGATCGCCCGGCCGAGCAGGGCCGCCGGGGGGCCGGCATGCTGCAGGCGCGGGTCCCACGGGCCCCGGGTCAGCTCGGTGGCCTGGAACCGGTCGAGGCCGAGCGGGGAGTAGAAGGCGTCGGGCACGGCCGCAGTCTAGATGCGCCGATCGCCGTATGTGCCTCCTCGAACGGTAGTGGGATCTTCGTAGCGTCTACCGACACATCCTCCGAGGAGGGATGTATGGGTAGGCGCGTCATCTTCACCATCATCCTCGCGAACCTCGCGCTGATGCTCGCGCTGGCTGGGGGACCGGCCGCGCTCGCGGCGACCAGGCGGCTGCCCATCAAGGCCGGCCCCTACGGGGCATCCCGGGCACCGGGCGCCATCACGCCCAAGATCGTCGGCGGCACGGCCGTCCCCAACGGGAAGTACAAGTTCCAGGCGGCGCTCCTCGGCCAGTCCTTCGGGACCAACGACTTCCAGCGCCAGTACTGCGGCGGCAGCCTGATCACCCCGTTCGAGGTGCTGACGGCCGCCCACTGTGTCGACTTCGTCGGGGTGCCGGGCGGGATCCCCCTCAGCGACCTGCGGGTGGTGGTCGGCCGCACCGTGCTCACCAGCACCCAGGGCCAGAAGCGCCGGGCCGCCGCCATCGACATCCACCCCAGGTGGACCCGGCGACCTTCAGCTTCGACGCCGCCGTGATCCACCTCGCCTCGCCCATCAACGGCATCGCCCCCGTCCAGCTGGTCACCCCGGGCGTGGACGCCCTGGAGCGGCCGGGGACGCTGGCCACCGTCACCGGCTGGGGCAACACCAT
>DASZON010000329.1:0-1947 GCA_035550755.1 Actinomycetota bacterium
GCCCGAGCCGACGAACACCCCGTCCGCGCCCAGCTGCATCATCAGGGCGGCGTCGGCCGGGGTGGCGATCCCGCCGGCGGTGAACAGCACCACCGGGAGGCGGCCCTCGGCGGCCACCTCGGCGACCAGCTCGTAGGGGGCGGCCAGCTCCTTGGCGGCCGCGAACAGCTCGTCCTCCCGCAGCCCGTGGAGGCGGCGGATACCGCCGGCGATGGCCCGCATGTGGCGGACGGCCTCGATCACGTTGCCGGTGCCGGCCTCGCCCTTGGAGCGGATCATGGCCGCGCCCTCGGCGAGCCGGCGAAGGGCCTCGCCGAGGTTGGTCGCCCCGCACACGAACGGCACCGTGAACCGCCACTTGTCGACGTGGTGGGCCTCGTCGGCCGGGGACAGGACCTCGGACTCGTCGACGTAGTCGACCCCGAGCGCCTGGAGCACCTGGGCCTCGACGAAGTGGCCGATGCGGGCCTTGGCCATCACCGGGATGGAGACGGCGTCCATGATCTGGTGGATCAGCTCGGGGTCGCTCATCCGGGCCACCCCGCCCTGGGCGCGGATGTCGGCCGGCACCCGCTCCAGCGCCATGACCGCGACCGCCCCGGCCTCCTCGGCGATCTTGGCCTGGTCGGCGGTGACGACGTCCATGATGACGCCACCCTTGAGCATCTCGGCGAGGCCGCGCTTGACCCGCGCGGTGCCGGTGACCTGGTTGCTGGGCTCCATGCTGGAGAACTCCTCGGCTGTCGCTGGGACCCCACCCCGAGTGGCGACGTTTTGCCTGCTCAGGGGCACAATTTGAAGTTCAGGCTACACCAGCGGGACCGGCCTGCGCTACCGTCAGGCTCCGATGTGCACGCTCCGCCCGACCCGGACGTCCAGGCTGCTCCTGGGCCTGGCGTGCTGCCTGGCCCTGCTCGCCCCGGCCGGGGCGGCCGCCTGGTCGCCGCCCGGCCTGGCCGGCTCCCGGGCCCTGGCCGAGGGCACGGACGGCCCCGGTCAGGCCCACCTCCGCGACCCCATGGCCGGCTCCCTGGCCGCCCCGGGGAACCGTCGCGACGACCGTGAGCGGCACGGCCTGGCCCTGCCCGGCCTGCTGGCCGCCGCGGTCGTCCCCGCCGCCGCCGGGGTGGCGGCCCACCGGGCCGTCCGGGCGACCCGCCGCCGGTCCACGGCCGCCGCCGGGGCCAGGGCCCCGCCGGCCCTCCAGCCCGCACCGTCGTGACGGTGCCGCCCGGCGCGCCCGCCGGCGCGGCCGACGCTGGAGGAGCTGCACGAGATGAGCGTTCGCGTACGACCAAACGGGGCCGGCACCGACCGGACCGTGCTGGCCGTGGCCACCCTGGCGGTCGCGGTGACCGCCGCCGGGGCGCTGTGGCTGGCCCTGCTCGCCGTCGGCGGGCGGCCCGACTACCGCACGATCACCGTCGACAACCGGGCCGGGCTGCCCCTCCAGGTCGACGCCGTCGCCTCCGACGGCGGGCGCCTCGGCCTCGGCGTGGCCAACGCCCAGGGGGTCACCACCTTCCAGGAGCTCCCCGACCTTGGCCGGAGCTGGCGGTTCTCGTTCAGCTACGGCGGCCAGGAGGTCGCCGCCGAGACCGTGTCCGGCCGGGAGCTGGCCGGCCGCGGCTGGGCCGTGCAGGTCCCAGGTACCGTCACCATGGAGCTGGAACGGCAGGGCTACCGATGAGACCAACAGGGAGCGGCACCGGCATGGACATCCAGGAGACCCTCCTGCCCGGGGTGGGGCTGCGCCACGACTTCACCACCAGGGCCGGCCGGCAGCTGGGGGTGGTGACCCACCGGACCGGCCGGCGGGACCTGCTGGTCTACGACCGCGAGGACCCCGACGCCTGCCAGGAGGTCGTCCAGCTCACCGACGAGGAGGCCGACGCCCTGGCCGAGCTGCTGGGGGCGGCCCGGCTGGTCGAGCACCTGGCCGCCCTC
>DASZON010000330.1:0-2812 GCA_035550755.1 Actinomycetota bacterium
CCGAAGGCCTCGATGACCCGCCCGGCGTCGTGGCGGCGCCGGTTGAAGCGCCGGTCCACCGCCGCCTGGACGCGGCGGCGCAGCGGCTGGAAGAGGGCGGCCACGGCCAGGGTGGCGGCGGCCACGACCAGGCTGGAGTCCCGGCCCAGCAGCCGCCCCAGCCCCAGCACCACGGCGGCGTAGCCGAGGCCGAGCAGCACGGTCAGCAGCCCGTAGGCCACCGTGCGGCTGATGATCCGGTCCAGGTCGTACAGCCGGTAGCGCAGGATCGCCGCCCCGGTGGCCAGGGGCAGGAAGACGGTGCCGATGACGCTGACCCAGCCGGCGGCGGCCAGGGCCCCGGCCACGACCAGGACCCCGGTGACCAGCATGGCCGCCCCGGTGAGGGCGGCGGCCAAGGCCAGCCAGCGCAGCTGCTGGTGCTCGACCCCGCGGGCGTGCCGGAACCGGGTCACCAGCGACGCCGCTCCGCCGAGGACGATCAGGATGGCGGTGGCCAGGCCGAGCTGGTTGGCGATCCGGAGCAGGCCGCCGAAGGCGGACGGGCCGACCGGCCCCTGGGCGCTCAGGGCGGCGGCGTCCAGGGACCCCGGAGCGACCGCGCCCGCCGCCGCCAGCACGGCCATGGCGGTCGCCGAGGCCACCCCGAACCGCCGCCAGCCGGGCGAAGGCGCCGACCCGGTGGGGGTGAGCAGCAGGACGAACCCGAGCCCGGCCAGGGCCAGGTTGGTCGCCGGCGTGTAGACCCGGGCGAGCGGCCCGGCGGCGGGCAGCGCACCCGGGCGGACGACCGCGGTGTAGGGCAGGTAGCCGGCGAGCACCCCGCCCATGGCCATGCAGAGCCCGACCCCGAGCAGCAGCCAGCCGACCGGGTGGCGGGGCCGCCGCCGGGCCAGCACCACCCCGACCGTGCTGGCCGTGAACGCGGCCAGGGTCGGCGCGACCACGAACGGGGCGAGCAGGGCCAGGTCGGGACGGCCGGCGTCGCGCATCAGCCGGTCCAGCACCGGGAAGCTGGCGAACAGCAGCAGGGTGACGGCGTACAGCCCGAAGGCCAGGTCCGCCGGACCAGGACCGCCCCGGGCCGGCGGACCGGCGGGGGTCGTGCTGGTGGTGGTCGTCAGCGCTGGTCCTCCCCGGCTCCGCGGTGGGTGCCAGTGTCGGCGGCTCCCGTGACGGGGCCGTTACGGGCTGGGCCGCTCAGCGCTGGACGGTCCCGGGTCGGTGGGTGAGGGCGGCGAGCTCGTCGCGGCTCGGGAGGCCCTCCCAGTCGCCGGGGACGGTGACGGCGAAGGCGCCGCAGGCCGCGGCGGTGGCCAGGCGCTCGGGCACCGGCCGGCCGGCCAGGGTCTCGGCCAGGTACCCGGCCACGAAGGCGTCGCCGGCCCCGACCGGGTCGACCGCCCGCACCGGGACCGGGTCGACCAGCTGGACGCGCCCGTCGGCGGCGGCCACGGCGCCACGTTCGCCCAGCTTGACCACGGCGTGCCCGCGACCCAGGTCAGCCAGGCCGCGGGCCAGGTCCGCCGGTTCGCCGCGCAGCCCCAGCAGCTCGGCCTCGTCGTCGGAGGCGAACACCAGGTCGGCCCTGGCCGCCAGGTCGCGGCAGACCGTGGCCGCCTGGTCGGGCGGCCACAGGGCGGAGCGATAGTTGACGTCGAACGACACCGGCACCCCGGCCGCCCTGGCGACCTCGACCGCGTGGACCACGGTGGCCCTGGCCGAGTCGCTGAGGGCCGGGGTGATCCCGGTGACGTGCAGGACCCCGGCGGCCGCCACCCGCTCCGGGTCGACGTCGGTGGGCTGGAGCCGCGATCCCGGCCCGTGGCGGCGGTAGTAGCGGACCCGGACCATGGCCGCCGTCCGCCGCTCCTTGACCATCAGGCTGGTCGGCGCCCCGGGGTCGCGGACCACCCCGTCGACGTCGACCCCCTCGGCCCGGATCCGGGCGACGACCAGCTCACCCAGCTCGTCGTCGCCGACCCGCCCGACCCAGGCCGCCGGGCAGCCGAGCCGCCGGGCTCCGATGGCCACGTTCGACTCCGCCCCCGCCACCCCAAGGGTGAGCGAGGCGGCATGGCGCAGCCGCCCCACCTCGGGCGTGGTCAGCACGGCCATGGTCTCCCCCACGGCCAGCAGCGGCCCCGGGACCGGTCGGTCCCCGTCCCGGCCGCCGGCGCTCACCGGGCAGGCCCGGTGGCGGCGGCCACGGCCCGCCGGGCCCGCTCGCCGAGCGCGCCCAGGTCGCCACCGGGGTCTCCGGCGTCCCCGAGCAACGGCGCCCCGATCCCGACGGCCACCGCCCCGGCGGCCAGGTAGGCCCCGATGTCGTCCAGCCCCACCCCACCCGTGGGCACCATCGGCACCTCCGGCATCGGCGCCCGCACCGCCTTGAGGTACGCCGGCCCCCCCACCGCCGACACCGGGAACACCTTCACCGCCGTCGACCCCGCCGCCCACGCCGCCGCGATCTCGGTCGGCGTGAGCGCCCCCGGCATCACCGGCACCCCCCGCTCCACCGCCCAGGCGACCACCTCCGGCCGGAAGTCGGGCGCGATCAGGTAGGTCGCCCCGGCCCCGACCGCCCGTTCGGCATCCCCCGCCGACCGCACCGTCCCCACCCCCAGCAACGCATCCGGAGGCAGCTCCTCCCGCAGCCCGGCGAACGCCTCCAGCGCCCCCTCCGAGGTGAGGGTCACCTCCACCGCCCGCACCCCCGCCCCGTACAGCACCCGCCCCACCTCCAGGAACCGCCCCGCGTCCGCCGCCCGCAGGATCGCCACCACCGGCACAGCGGCCACCTGTTCGAGGA
>DASZON010000331.1:0-14382 GCA_035550755.1 Actinomycetota bacterium
GGCCCGGTCCAGGTCGGCGGTGAACACCGAGGCGACCAGGCCGTAGCGGACCCCGTTGGCCACCCGCAGCGCCTCGTCCTCGTCGGCCACGGGCAGGATCACGGCGATCGGGCCGAACACCTCCTCCTGGGCCAGCCGGGCAGCGGGGTCGAGGCCGTCGACCAAGGTCGGGGCCACGAACCAGCCGTCGCCGTCGCCAGCCTGGCCGCCGGTGAGCAGGCGCCCGCCGGCGGCTGCGGCCTCGGAGGCCGCCTCCACCACCTTGCCGCGGGCCTGGGAGGTGATGACCGGCCCGACGACCGTGTTCTTGTCGGCGGGGTCGCCCACGGCCAGCCCCTCCACGGCCGCCACCAGGGCCTCGGTGAACGGGCCGGGGTCGCCGACCACGATGGCGCGGCTGGTGGCGGTGCACTTCTGGCCGGCATAGCCCATGGCCGACCCGGCGACCACCCCCGCCGCCTTCTCCGGGTCGGCGTCGGCGAGCACGATCGAGGCGTTGAGGCCGCCCATCTCGGCCTGGCTGGCCAGGCCGTGCTCGGTGGCGGCCACCGCGACCCGGCGGCCCACGGCCACCGAGCCGGTGAACGAGACGCAGTCCACCCCCTCCAGCATGGCCTGGCCGGTCCCGGCCCCGCCGGGCAGCACCTGGAACAGGCCGTCGGGCAGGGCCCGGCCGAGCAGCCCGGCCAGGCGCAGGGCGACCGCGGTGGCGTCGGGCGACGGCTTGAGCAGGACGGCGTTGCCGAAGGCGAGCGCCGGTGCGGCCTTCCACAGGGGGATGGCCACCGGGAAGTTCCAGGGGGTGATCAGCCCGGCCACCCCGCGGGGGCGGCGCCGGGACAGCAGCAGGGCCTCCGGGGAGGGGCCGGGGTAGGTCTCGCCGTCGGGGTCGAGGGCCTGCTGGGCGTAGTAGCGGAGGATCCCGACCCCGCGGGCGGCCTCGGCGGCGGCCTCGGTCACCGGCTTGCCGACCTCGCGGACCATCAGGCCGGTCAGCTCCTCGGCGGCGCCGGCCAGGGCGTCGGCGGCGGCCGTCAGGGCGGCCGACCGCTCCAGGGCCGTGGCGGCGGCCCAGCGGGCGCCGGCCGCCCGGGCTTGCTCGACGGCGTCCGCGACCGCGCCGGCGTCGGCCTCGGCGACCTCCACGACCACGTCATCGGGCTGCTGGGGGGAACGGCTCTGAAGCGCCACCTGATCCTCCGATCTCGACGTGGCGCCAGGTTACGGGGCGGCGGTCCTCCCCGCACGGTGCCGCCCCCGGTAGGCCGAGACCCGCAGCAGCGCGGCCCCGGCCACCAGCAGGCAGAGGCCGAGCGCGGTCATGGCCGGGGCCTGGGCCGGGCCGGTGAACGGCAGCGGGCACTCGCCGGAGATGGTCAGCTCGGAGAAGGCGAACGGCTTGGCGGCGCCCGGCCGCAGCAGCGACACCCGCACGTCGTGGACCCCCTGGAGGGGGAGGCCGGCGGTCTTGAGGACGAGCGAACCGTCCTTGTCGGTGGTGGCGGTGGTCCGCTTCAGCGTGCGGCCGGTGGCGGCGTCCTGGACCCGCACGTCGAGCCTGGCCGACTCCGGCAGGTGGAACCCGGTGGCCTGCACGGTGCCGCAGGCGACCAGGGTCAGGTCGAGGTGGAGGTGGTCCGGCTGGGCGGCCGCGGGACCGGCGCCGAGCAGCCCCAGCAGCAGGGCGGCGCTCGCGACCAGGGGGAGCCTGAGCCTGCGCATCATCTTCCTTCCAGGGGGGATGCCAACGGGGGAGGCCTCACTGGCTCGGCAGCAGGTGGAGGACGACCTGGTCCACGTCCAGGTAGCCGCCGGGGGGCAGGTCGCGGGCCATGATCTCCAGGTCCAGGCGCGACCCCTTGAGCTGGGCGACGTGGATGGCCCCGAACTGGCGCCAGCCGGAGCGTTCCACCGTCCAGCCGAGGGTGTTGGCGCCGGGGACGGGCTTGCCGTCGTGGTACTCGCGCAGCCCGATGGTCACGGTCGTGCCCGGCGCCGACGGCCGCACGAAGGCGTTGGTGTGGTAGCGGCCGTTGCGCTTGGTCAGGGTGGCGTTGGGGACGGTGATGCCGACCGGGCCACCGCCCGACGGGTCGGCCAGGATGCGCAGCGACCAGCCGCCATCGGTCGCCTCGGTCGACCGGGTCAGGCGGGCCTTGCCCACCGGCTGCCAGCCCTGGGTGCCGTTCTCGAAGCTGTTGTTGGCGAGCAGGTTGCGGGGGCCGGGCGGGGCCTGGCCGGCCGTGGTCGCCACCGCCGGCGCCGTGCTGGTCGGGGCGGCGGCCCCGGGGGCCGAGGACGGCGTCGGCGTGGCCGCCGCCCGCCCCTTGGAGCCCTGCCCTCCGCCGCTGGAGGACCCCATCCAGGCGAGCCCGGTGACCACCAGCAGCAGGGCCAGCCCCGCGCCCGTCCACAGCTGCCATCGGCGGTTGAGCGGAGGGTGATCGGCCAGATGACGGGGAGTGCCGGTGCTCATGTCGGCGCACAGTCTGGAGGTATCGGCGGTGCCGGGCAACTGCGCAGACTTCACTACTCCGGGAGGCGAAGCTATGGTGCTCCCGACCCAGCCGCCGCGACCTCGAGGACCCGCCCGTGGCCGACGTCGCCGAATCCGAGTTCCCGCCGCTGTACACGGCGGCCGACCGCAACTCGCTCGACGGCCAGCGGCGCTTCTTCAACGCCACCCGGCTGCGGCTGGCCATGCTGGTCCTGGCGGCCGCGTTCGGGCTGTTCACCTGGCGCACGGCCGGCGGCGACGTCGCCGGGATCGGGGCGGCGGTCGCCTTCGTGATCGCCCTGCTGGCCGAGCTCTACCTGCTCCAGGCCCGCCCCGACCGGCTCTGGTACGACGGCCGGGCGGTCGCCGAGTCGGCCAAGACCCTCACCTGGCGCTACCTCGTCGGCGGCAGCCCGTTCGGGCGCGAGGAGGTCAGCGAGCGCGAGGCCGAGCGGCTGCTGGCGGAGCGGTTCCGCCAGGTCGCCGGCGACCTCAGGGGAACCCACCTGGTCCCGGTCTCCGACGTCGCCGACCAGCTCGGCCAGGGGCTGCGCCGGCTCCGCGGCCTGCCCCTGGAGGAGCGACGCGAGCTCTACCGTCGCCAGCGGATCGGCGGCCAGCAGGCCTGGTACGCCCGCGCCGCCCAGCGCAACGAGCGGCGGGCGACCCAGTGGTCGCTGGTCCTCACCACCCTGGAGGCCCTGGGGCTGGCCGGCGGGGTCCTGAAGGCGACCGGCGCCCTCAGCATCGACCTGCTCGGGCTGGCCGGGGCGGTGGTCGCGGCCGGCGCCGCCTGGGTCAACGCCAAGCAGCACCAGACCCTGGCCAACGCCTACGCCGTCGCCAGCCACGAGCTGGCCACGATCAGCGGCCAGGTCGACTGGGCCGGCACCGAAGGCGAATGGGCCCACTTCGTCGACCAGTCCGAGGAGGCCATCTCCCGCGAGCACACCCTGTGGCGGGCCTCGCGGACCTGACCGGCGCCGTCAGCCGGTGTCGTCGCGGAGCAGCGCCCCGATCCGCCTCTGCATCTGGACCCGGAACCGCTCCTCGAGGACCTGGCCGTCGGCGTCGCGGGGCACCCGCTCGATCCGCTGGTCGGCGAAGTCGAACGGAGCCGGCGGGGAGTCGTCCTCACGCACCGGGATCCACCCCGAGGGCGGGGCGTCGGGGGCGTTGATGAGGGCGTGCAGCATGCCGGCCTCGAAGATCACGTTGGGGTTGTCGGTGTAGCGGTGGCCCGAGCCCGGTGGGGCCGGCTCGGAGAAGTAGGTCACGCCGTAGCGGGAGCGGACGATCCGGTCGGCGATCTGGCTGGTGATCGCGCCCGAGTCGGCGATCTCCTGCCAGTCGAACACCGTCACCTTGCTTTCGAACTCGGCCAGCACCCCCTTGAGGATGCCGAGCACGTGGCTGTCGGCGTCGTCAGCCGAGGCCAGGAACAGGTTCGGCTTGGTCAGCCGGGGGAACTTGGCCGTGCTCAGGAACCGGCCGAGCTGGCTGACGGCCTTCTCGGTCCCCTCGGTCTGGGACTTGTTGGCGTCGCGGAGCTCGATCAGGATCGCGATCGCCTCGGCCAGGGTGGTCAGCTCGTGCTTGGCCACCGGGGTGGCCTCCACGTGGGTGGTGGACTCCAGGTACATGACCCCGAGCGGCCGCCCCACCCGGACCAGGGGCAGCATGATCGAGGTCTTCATCGGCTCGTCGACCGGGGGCATGTAGCGGGGCAGGCCGGTGACCCCCGACCACAGGTCCAGGAAGCCCTCGGACTCCTCGACGTCGCGCAGCGGGCGGCCGTCGGCCGACACCACCCACAGGGGCCGGCGCTGGTCGAAGGCCAGCGACACCTGCCGGGTGTAGCCGTCGCCCGAGCGGATGGTGGTCGCCGACCCCTGGTCGGCGCTGCTCCAGGTGGTCGACAGCCCGGGCTGGCCGTCGATCACCGACCGGGTCATCAGCCCGAAGTAGGCGGCCT
The DNA here is from genome assembly GCA_035550755.1 of Actinomycetota bacterium. Lineage (GTDB taxonomy): Bacteria > Actinomycetota > CALGFH01 > CALGFH01 > CALGFH01 > CALGFH01. Next base: position 4,473 of record DASZON010000331.1, read on the forward strand.
CGAGCTCGTTGCGCATGTACTCGACCACGTGGTCCCGGACCCGGTTGAAGGTGCCCTGGTCGACGATGTCGATCGAGAACGCGAACTGCTTCAGCAGCTCGGCAAAGGTCTTGACCAGTTCGCTCATCGAACCCGCCTCCCCGGCTCGACGACGCCACCCCGAAGGCATACCAGGTTCGGGATCACCCGGCCAGGGTCATGCGCAGCAGGCGGGCCATGGCCTGGGCGGTCCGTTCGAAGGCGACGGCGCGCTCGAGGTCGTCGGGGCGGCCGCGGGTGCGGAGCATGGCCGCATAGGCCTGACAGGTGCGGGCCTGCCAGGGGCGCGCGCCGAGGATCCCGTAGGCGGCCAGGGCGGCCCGGAAGTGGCGCAGGCTGTCCTTCCAGTGTCCCGCGGTCGCGGCCAGGACGGCCAGGTGGTGGTCGGCCGACCCCAGGTACAGCGGCCCGGCGGCCAGGTGGTGGCCGGCCCAGGGGCGCAGCGCCGCCGCCACCCGGCCGGCGGCGCCGGCGTCGCCGACCTGGGCGCAGGCCCGGGTGAGGGCGACCAGCCCGGCGGCGCCGGCGTCGGGGAAGCCGGCGGCCATGGCCGCGTCCAGGTGCCGCCGGGCGTCGGCGTCCCGGCCGTGGCCGCTGTAGGCCAGGGGGAGCAGCCCGGCCCAGGCCTGTCCGGCCGGGAGCGGCTGCCCGGCGAGGCGCCGCAGGATCGACTCGACCTCGGCCGGGCGGCCCTGGAGCCAGCGCAGGACCACCAGCTGGGCGCCGTAGGCGGAGGCGGCGGCGGGGCCGAGGGCGTCCCGCCCGGCCAGGAGGGCGTCCTGGAGCAGGCGTTCGACGTCGGCGAAGCGGCCACGGACCGCGGCCCCGCTCGCCCGCAGGGTCAGCGACAGCCAGCGGTGGTGGGGGAGCCGGCGCTCGGCCGCGACCCGCTCCGCCTGCCCGGCCAGCCGGTCGACGGCCTCCAGGTCGCCGGCGCCGAGCAGGGCCCCGGCGCGGGCCAGGCCGGCCCGCAGGGCCAGCCCGTCGTCGCCGAGGTCGGCGGCCAGGCGCTCGAGCTCGCCGGTGGCGGCCAGGGCGGCGCCAGGCCCGCCGGGCCGCGGGGCCCCGCTCCAGGCCAGTTCCTGGTCGGCCAGGGTCGCGGCCAGGGGGCCGGGGGCGCCGGCCCGGCGGGCCATGGCGACCGCCGCCGGGAACGGGGAGGGGTCCTCGAGCCGCGCCGGCCCGAGCGGCGTCGGGGCGGCCCGCCAGCCGGCCAGCCGGGCCAGGAGCCGGGCCCGCAGCGGGCCGTCGGCGGTGCCGACGGCCGCCAGCGCCTCCCGCAGCAGCCGGACCGTCCGGTCCCGGTCCGGCCCGGCCGACCAGAAGGCGGCCGGGGCGCCCAGCCCGAGGGCGGCCTCGGCCAGGCGCCCGGACGAGCCGGCGGCCCGGGCGGTCCCGGCCGCCCGCAGGTACGCCTCGCCCGCCCGCTCGGCCTGGCCGGCGGCGGTCCAGGCGCGGGCCAGGCCGAGTTCCAGGTCGCAGCGGCGCTCCAGGTCGGCGGGGGCGGCGCCGGCGCCGGACCGGTCGAGGGCGGCCAGGGCCTGGCGGTAGCGGTGGGCCGCCTCCTCGTCGAGGTGGCCGGCGGTCGCCTGCTCGGCCGCCTGGTGGGCGTAGGCGGCGGCCCGTTCGGCGAACCCGTTCCCGGCGAGCGCGAGGTGGTCGGCGAGATCCCCGAGCCGGGTCGGGCTGTCGCCGTCCGGCGCCTCGAGGGCCTCGGCGACGCGGCGGTGGGCCCGGGCCCGGTCGGCGGCCGGCAGGTCCCGGTACAGCAGGTCGCGGACCAGGGCGTGGCGGAAGGTGTAGCCACCGGCCGGGGCCAGGCCCTCCTCGACCAGCCGGGCCGCGGCGGCGGTGTCGAGGGCCGACAGCAGGCTGTCGTGGCCGAGGTCGACCACCCGCCCCAGCATCCCCAGGTCGAACCGGTGGCCGATGACGGCAGCCATGGCGAGCACGTGCTGGACCGGGCCGCCGAGGCGGGCCAGCCGCTGGCCGACGACGAAGCGGACGCTGTCGGGCACGTCGTGCACGGCCGGGCCGGCGGCCACCGCGGCCAGGTCGCGCGCGTCCAGCCCGCCCGTCCCCGCCAGGTGCCGGAGCAGCTCGCCGACCAGGAAGGGGTTGCCCCGGGTGCGCTCGCGGAGCACCGCGGCCAGGGCCGCCCCCTCGGCACCGAGGGGCCGGCCCATGGTGGCCGCGGCCAGCGAGGCGACCTCGTCGGTGGCCAGGCCGTCCAGGGACAGCAGCTCGGCTCCGGGAGCGCGGAGCAGGTCGGCCAGGGCGGCGGGCAGGCCCTCGCGGGTGGCCGGCTCGTCGTCCCGGTAGGTGAGCAGGATGAGCAGCGCCGCCGGGCGGGGGGCATGGGCCAGGCCGCGCAGCAGCAGCAGGCTGGCCTCGTCGGCGCCGTGGAGGTCGTCGACCAGCAGCAGCAGCGGGCCGCCGTCCGCGGCCACCTCCAGCAGGTCGACCAGGGCCTCGGCGAGCACGTAGGGGCTGGCCGGCGCGCCGGTCCGGGCCGGTGCCGGGGCGGGGGGCAGCCGCCAGGCCAGCTCGGGCCAGAGCCCCAGCAGCTCGCCGGCCGGCCGGCCGAGCAGGCCCCGCAGCCGGTGGTCGGGGAGGTCGCCCAGCCGGCGGCCGATCGCCTCCCGCAGGGGCAGGTAGGGGACGCCCAGGTGCGGGTCGCAGCGCCCGGCGAGCACCACCCCGCCGTCGCGCTCGGCCAGGATGGCCAGCTGGGCGGCCAGTCGGGTCTTGCCGATCCCGGCCTCGCCGGCGACCAGGACGGTCCGGCGCCGGCCGACCCTGGCGTCGGTCCAGGCCGCGCCGAGCCGGTCCAGCTGCGGCCGCCGGCCCACGAAGGCGCCGGTGATGGGGACGACCGCCGCCGGCCGGCCGGCCGGGCCGGCGCCCGGCGGCCGGGGCTCGGCGTGGAGCAGCTCGAGGTAGATGGCTTCGAGGCCGGGGGACGGCCCGACCCCCAGCTCCGCGGCCAGGGTCCGCCGGTAGCGGTCGTAGGCGCGCAGCGCCTCCCCGCGGTCCCCGGCGGCGGCGAGGACGCGCAGGAGCCGCTCGTGGGCCGAGTCCCGGAACGGCTCCAGCGCGACCAGGTCCCTGGCCGGGCCGGCGGCCGGGTCGGGCCGCCCGGCCCGGAGGTGGACGTCGACCAGCAGCTCCAGGCTGTCCACCAGGACCTGCTGGAGGTCGGCGCGCCGGTCCTCGACCCAGGCGCCGTCGTGGCCGGGGAGCAGCGGCCGCCCGGCGATCGCCCGGGCCCGCTCGGCCGCGGCCGCCGCCAGCTCCAGGTCGCCGGCGGCGAGCGCCGCGCGGGCGGCGTCGGCCTCCCCGGCGGCCTGCTCCACGTCGACCGCCGTGTCGGCCGGCAGCTCCAGCCGGTAGCAGCCGGCGACGCTGGTCAGGGCGTCGGTCGCGGGCAGGCCGAGGACGTCCAGGAAGCCCCTGACCTTGCTGACCACCCCGCGCAGGGCCGGCCGCCAGGTGGGCGGGAGGGTGCCGTCCCACACCGCCTCGGCCAGCTCCTCGCTCGGTACGAGCCGGTCGCGCTCGGCCACCAGGTAGGCGAAGACCAGTGGGGCCTGCCGTCCCGGCAGGTCCGTGGCGTCGGCCCTGGCGCTGTCGGCCTCGGCCGCCAGCTGGCCGGTGAGGGTGATCTGCAGCGACATGGGACGGCGATGGCATTGCGCCTTGCTTGCGCCTTCTCCATACAGTTTCCGCGCCTGTCAATGGCAAGGCGAGCATCAGGGGGGTTCGGGGCGAGCCTGGGGGCCGGCCACGGACGGAACCGAGAGGGCGGCGCCGCCCGCCACGCCGACAACCGCGGCCACCACGCCGACGGTGCCGGTGGCGCGTTGGGCGCCGGTGCCCAGACGGCGGCTGTACGCGCTGCTCGACGAGGGGACCGCGGGCCCGATCACCCTGCTGGCCGCCTCGGCCGGCTACGGCAAGACCCTGCTGCTGACCTCCTGGGCGCTGGCCGGCCGGCCGCCGGGCCCGGTGGCCTGGGTGACGGTCGGCCCCGACGACGCCCAGCCGGCCAGCTTGTGGGCGCACGTGCTGGCGGCGCTGGACGACGCCGGGGTCCTGCCCACCGGCGGCCCGCCCGGCGACCCCGGCCCGCCGGCGGCGTCCGGCAGCCCGTTCCTGCGCTGGCTGGCCGGCCGGCTGGCCGAGCTCCCGCGACCGGTGGTGCTGGTCCTCGACGACCTGCACGAGGCCGGCGCCGGGGCGGTCGCGGCCGAGCTGCGGCTGCTGCTGCGCTACGCCCCGCCCCAGCTGCGGCTGGTGGTGGCCACCCGCGCCGACCCGTCGCTGTCGCTGCAGCGGCTGCGGGTGGCCGGCCAGCTCAGCGAGCTCCGTGAGGCCGACCTGGCGTTCACCCGCTCCGAGGCCAGGGCCATGCTCGGCGACCAGGGGGTGACCCTGTCCGGCGACGAGCTCGAGGCCCTCCTGCGCCGCACCGAGGGCTGGGCGGCCGGGCTCCGGCTGGCCGCCCTGACCCTGCGGGACCACCCGCTGCCGGGCCGGTTCGTGGACGAGCTGGCCGGCGACGACCGGGCCGTCGCCGGCTACCTCCTCGAGGAGGTGCTGGCCGTCCAGCCACCCGAGCTGCGGGCGTTCCTGCTCCGGACCTCGGTGCCGGGCCAGCTGTGCGGCGAGCTGGCGGACGCCCTCACCGGCGGATCGGACGGCGCCGAGGTGCTGGCCGGCCTGGAGCGCGAGCACGTCTTCACCTCGGCCACCGGCCCCCGGCGGTCCTGGTACCGCTACCACTCGCTGTTCGCCGAGCTGCTCCGGGCCGAGCTGCGCCACGAGCTCCCCGAGGAGCTGCCCGACCTGCACCGGCGGGCGGCGGCCTGGCACGCCGCCAACGGGCTGCCCGTCGAGGCCGTCCGCCACGCCCTGACCGGCGGCGACGTCGACCAGGCGGCGGAGCTGCTCGCCGGCTCCTGGCTCGCCCTGCTGGCCGGGGGGCACGCGGCCGCCCTGCGGGAGCTGCTGGCCCGGCTCCCGGCCGCACGGGTGCGGTCGACCCCGGAGCTGGCCGCGGTGGCCGCCCTCAGCCGGCTCGCCCTTGGCGAGCTGGAGGAGGCCGACGCCTGGCTGGGGCTGGCCGCGGCCGCCGAGCCGCGGTTCCCGGGGTTCCCGGCCTCAGAACCGGCCGGCGCGCCGGGGCCGCCCGAGCTCCCACAACCCCGGACCCAGGCCGCGCTGCGGCTGGCCAGGCTGCTGCGGGCCCGGATGGTCGGCGCGGCCGGCGACGCCGCGGCGGCCGCGGCGGCGCTGCGCTCGCCGGAAGCGGCCTCGGCCGGCGACCCGCTCGCCGCCGGGGGTGACCACCGCTCCCTGGCCCTGGTCCTGCTCGGCGCGGCCGAGCTGTGGGGCGGCCGGCTGGAGGAGGCCGCCGCCCACCTGGTGGAGGCGGCCTCCGACGCCGGTCGCTCCGGGCGCCCCTTCGTCGAGCTCGACGCCACCGCCCATCTGGCCCTGCTGGAGGCCGTCCGCGGACGCCTCGGGCGCGCCGGCGAGCTCGCCCGGACGGCCGTGGAGCGGGCCGGGCGCGGCGGCTTCACCGCCGGCGCCCCGGTGGCCTGCGCCGAGCTGGCCACCGCCATCGCCGCCTACCACCGCGACGAGCTCGCCGTCGCCGCGGCGGCGCTGGAGCGGGCCACCGCGGCCGCCGACGGCGACCGCCTCGTCCTCCTGGCTGCGGCCGTCCTGGCCGCCTGGCTGGCCGCCGACGGGGACCCGGCCGAGCGCGGCGCCGCCCTGGCCCGCCTGGACGGGGCCGTGGGGGCCACCGGCGGGCGACCGCCCAGGGTGCTCGCCGCCGCCGCCCGGGCCACCCGGTCACGGCTGCTGGCGCTTGGCGGCGACGACCCGGCGGCCGAGGCCGCGCTCGGCGGGGCCGACGGGCTGCTGGCGCCGGTGGAGACGGTCACCCTGGCCCGGATGCGGCTGGCCAGGGGCGAGCCGGTGGGCGCCGTGGCCACCCTGGGCCCGCTGCTGGCCGGCCTGGGCGGCGCCGACGCGCCCCTGCCGGCCACGGCGATCCAGGCCTGCCTGATCGACGCCGTCGCCAACCAGCAGCTGGCCGACCGCGACGCCGCCTTCAGCTCGCTGCGGCGGGCCCTTGAGCTGGCCGCGCCCGAGGGCTACCGCCGGGAGTTCGTGGAGGGCGGCATGCCGGTGCGGGTCCTGCTCGTCGACCACCTCCACCGCGACCCGGCCCACCGGGCCCTGGCCGAGGGGCTGCTGGGCCGCCTGCGCGACAGCGCCGCCCCCGGCCCGCCGGTCCCGGCCGCCGCGGCCGTGCTGGTGGAGCCGCTCAGCGAGCGTGAGCAGGTGGTGCTGCGCTACCTGCCCAGCTCGCTGTCGGCGGGGGAGATCGCCGACGAGCTCTACGTCTCCCTCAACACCGTCAAGACCCACATCAAGAGCATCTACCGGAAGCTGGAGACCAACCGGCGCTGGGACGCCGTCAAGCGCGCCCGTCAGCTCCAGCTGCTGTGAGGGTCACACGGCCGGCTGCTGTGGCGGCAGCCGGTCCAGGCGCTGGCCCAGCCCCCGCAGGTGGAAGGCCGCGAACACCTCGGTGAAGCCGTAGAAGATGGCGTAGATGCCGACCAGGTTGACGAACACGACCAGGGCACGGCCCGGGTACCCGGCGGCCCACATGCCCAGCAGCAGCTCCAGGATCCCGAGGATCAGGGTCACCCACCAGTAGGGCCGGCCGTGGTTGGAGAAGGCGCTGACGATGTCGACGATGCCCTTGAAGACCAGGAACCAGGCCAGGATGACCGAGATGACCACCAGGGTCCTGCCCGGCCAGACGAAGGCGATGATCCCGGCGATGATCGACAGCACCCCCCCGAGCAGGTAGAGCCAGCCCCAGCTCTCGACCCGGCCGGCGGCCAGGATCTGGTTGATCCCGGTCATGATGAAGGTGACGCCGGCGAAGATGGCCAGGACGAGCAGGCTGCCGGCGTTGTAGGACAGCACGAACATCCCGAACAGGATCCAGAGGATCCCCAGGATCAGGAACAGCCACCAACTCGCGGCCACCCCGCGCAGCGCGTCGCGCGAGCCCAGCCCGGCCACGCGGTTGGACATCGGAAGATCGCTGCTCATGCAGCTTCCCCTTTCAGGACAGGACGGCGATGCCGTCGCCGACGAGCTTGAAGCCAACGACCAGGAACGGGACGGTCATTATCGCCGCATTGTGCGTGCCCGCCCACGCCGACGATCTCGCGGGCGGAGGTGAGCCGTCGTCACCCTCGACGGGTGAATCACCCCGGGAGGGTGAGGCCGGTTCACCCCGGACAAGGCGACCATGGCCGGGAGGAACGGGAGGAGGTGCGCGTGCCCCGAGAGGGCGGGAGCTACGAGATCCGGGTCAGGGGGCGCCTGACCGACTCGCTGCTGACCGCCTTCGAGGGCATGCAGGCGTCGGTCGAGCCGGTGGAGACGGTGCTGCACGGCCCGATCCAGGACCAGGCGGCCCTGTACGGGCTGCTCGACCGGATCCAGGCGCTCGGGCTGGAGCTGGTCGAGGTGCGGCGGCTCCCGGACGCGCCCGCGGAGCCGGGATTCACCCCGGAGGGATGATGCCGGCTCGCCCCGCCCCGGGGACCATGGGACGGGCAAGGAACCGCCAAGGGGCCGCGAAGAGGAGCTGGTCAGGGCGCTCCAGTCCTGACCAGCGGAGGCGGGGGGACGCCGTGAGGGCCCGGAGGGGGCGCCGGGCCCTTCAGCGTGCCTGCTCCTGGTCCTCCAGGGGCAGGGGGGTGGCATGGTTGCGGAACTCGGGCGGGACCAGCAGCGCGGCGATGGCGCCCCGCAGGTGGGGGAGGTACTCGGCCCGCAGCCGCCGCAGGTCCTCCCAGGCCCGGTCGTAGGGGTACAGGGGCACACCGCGGTCCTCCAGGTGCCGGTAGAGGGCCTGAAAGGCGGCCTCGCCGCGGACCCGCTCGTCGTCGGTGGCGGGCGCTTCGGTGGACACCGCCGGCAGCATCCGCACCGTGCGCAGGAGCCCGGTGGCCCGCCGGTGCAGCCGCAGCGCCGGCCCGGCCCGGGCGCCCCGGATGGCGGCAAGGGCGATGGCGGCCGCGTCGGTCACCACCCCGAGCGCGGTCAGCCAGTGCTGGCCGGGCTGGCGGGAGCGGAAGAAGGCCAGCATCGGGTAGGCGGTGTGGCTGTCGAACACCTCGGCGCACCACTGCTCCCAGTCGGCGAAGGCGGCATCCAGGCCGTCCAGGCCGCCGTCGGCGTGCCAGGCCTCGATCAGCCCGGCCGAGCTGGTACGCTCGTCGGTCAGGTCGTCCAGGGTCAGGAGCTTGACCTCGCGGCGGCTGTAGGCGCCGAACAGGGTGGGCAGGTAGCCGATGACCAGGGCGATGGTGACCAGGCCCATGAACGCCTGGACGAGGGCGAGGAGCCGGGCCACGCCGCCCACCGGGACCACGTCCCCGAACCCGACGGTGAAGAACCCGACCCCGGCGAAGTAGACCGCGTCCAGGTAGCTGTGGACACCCGAGAGCCGGTCCTGGAGCACCCACCAGACCAGGCCCCAGCCGACCAGCAGCAGCAGCACCCAGACGATCAGCAGGCCGAGCAGGGACAGGGGGCCGTAGACGGTCAGCAGCCGCTCCCGGGCATGGTCGGGACCGACGTGGCGGGCCATCGCCCGCCACAGCCGCCAGGTCCGCCGGTAGAAGGCGTAGGTGGGCCACCATCGGCCGGAGCGGCGCTGGGTGGTGACCAGGGTGCTGACGGCGTCGATGGCCGCGGTGGCGACCAGCGCCACCCCGAGAAGCAGGCCGGGCAGCTGGACGAGGACGTCTTCCATCGGCCGTAGCATCCACCATTTCATCCCTCACGGGTGAGGACGCCGCACCACGGCCGCGGCGATGCTGCGGCGATGGAGCGGCCAGCGGGCTCCGCACTGACCGTACCCGGTGAGGAGGGCCCCATGAACCGCGAGCAGCGACTCGAGATGCTCGGCCGGCTGGCCGAGGTGCCAAGCGTCGAGCTGAAGATGAACGTCCCCGCCGACCAGCGCATGGCCATGTCCGGCCTGGAGCTGGACTTCATGCGGGGCCGGCTCCGGGAGGTCTTCTTCTTCGACACCCCGGACCTGACCCTGTACCGCAACGGCCTGGTCACCCGGGCCCGCCGGACCCAGGGCGACGACGACGACACCGTTGTCAAGCTGCGCCCGGCCGAGCCCGCGACCCTCCCGCCGGCGGTCCGGGACTCCAAGAACCTCAAGGTGGAGATGGACGTGACCCGCGGCGCCTACGTGGTCTCGGCGTCCCTCAAGGGCGTCCGGCGGGCCGGTGCGGTCCGCGAGGCGGTCACCGGCGACCGGCCCCTGGAGCGGCTGTTCACCAAGGAGCAGCGGGCCTTCTTCGCCGACCATGTGCCGCCCGGGGTCAACTGGAGCGACCTGGTGCCGCTGGGCCCGGTCCTGGTCGTCCTGCTGAAGTGGATCCCCAAGGGGTTCCCCAACAAGACCACCGTCGAGCAGTGGCACTACCCGGGCCAGGTGCCGCTGGTCGAGCTGTCCACCAAGGCGACCCCCGAGAACGTGCTCGAGGTGTACGCCGGGGCGGCCAAGTTCGTCCAGGGCCACGGCCTCAGCGCCACCGGCACCCAGGAGCCCAAGACCCGCAAGGCGCTCGAGTTCTTCGCCCGCACCCACCCGTCGCGCTGAGCGCGGTCAGGTGGTGGCGGTGGTGTGGGTGGGTCGGGCGAGGAACTCGATCAGGGTCAGGACGACCAGTAGGGCCAGGGTGAGGCCGAGGACGACCTTGCCGGTGGGGCGGCCCCAGAAGACGAGCACCAGGGCGGCCAGGCT
>DASZON010000332.1:0-6559 GCA_035550755.1 Actinomycetota bacterium
CCAGCGCCCCCTCCGAGGTGAGGGTCACCTCCACCGCCCGCACCCCCGCCCCGTACAGCACCCGCCCCACCTCCAGGAACCGCCCCGCGTCCGCCGCCCGCAGGATCGCCACCACCGGCACAGCGGCCACCTGTTCGAGGAAGGGCTGGGGGTGGCCAGCGTCTGCAGGGTCAGGCATGGTCCCTCCTCCAGCACGGTGCGCGAAAACCGCCGGCAGGGACCGGCCGGGGAGAGGTCATGGGCGGGCCGCCGGGGCGTTGACCGGTGAGCGGGGCTCGCCGCCCTCCAGCACCCGGAGGGCTTCCTTGGCGACCTCGGTCTTCAACGTCAGGAAGGCCTCCTCGGAGTACCAGGCGGCGTGGGGGGTGGCGACGACCCTGGGGTGGCGGGCCAGGCGCCAGCCGAGCTCGTCGGGGGGTTCGGTCTCCAGCACGTCGAGGGCGGCGCCGGCCACGGCCCCGGCGTCAAGGGCGGCCAGGAGGGCGGCGCCGTCGACCAGGCCGCCCCGGGCGCTGTTGACCAGCCGGGCGGTGGGGCGCATCCGGGCCAGCGCCGCCTCCCCGATCAGGTGGTGGGACTCGCGGGTCAGGGCGGCATGGAGCGACACCACGTCGGCCCGCGAGAGCAGCTCCTCCAGCGGCACCCGCTGGATCGGCGGCCGGGACCGCACCGGTTCGAGGTCGTACCCAAGGACCCGCATCCCGAGCCCGGCCGCCCGGCCGGCCACCGCCGTGCCGATCGCCCCGCAGCCGACCACGCCCCAGGTCAGCGTCCCGAGGCGGCGCAGGGGCCGGGCCGGCTCCAGGTCCCAGCTGCCGGCATGGACCGACCGGTCCAGCACCGCCACCCCCCGCAGCATCGACAGCGCCAGGGCCAGCGTATGGTCGGCGACCTCGTCGCGCCCGTAGTCGGGGACGTTGGCCACCCACACCCCCCGTGCGGTGGCCGTCTCCAGGTCCAGGTTGTCGACCCCGACCCCGTACCGGACCACCAGCCGGCAGCGGGGCAGGGCGCCGAGGACCTCGGCGGTGATGGGCACGTACTGGTTGATCAGGACGTCGGCGTCGGCGGCCTGGGCGGCCACCTCCTCGGGGGCGCGGCACTGGAGGAGGCGGAGCTCGACGTCGTGGCCGTCGAGCACCGCCTCCTCGGGGTCGATGGTGTCGTGGTCGCAGTCGGTGATCACCACCACCCCGGCCACTGCCTACCCTCCGCTGCGCTCGAACTGGTCCCGGCACCCCACCGAGCAGAAGTACCACGTGACGCCGTCGCGAACCGCGGTCGGGGCGCCGGCCACGGCCACGGTCATGCCGCAGACCGGGTCGACCGCCTCGGCCGGCGGCGCCGCCGCGGCCACCGCCCCGGCCCGGCCAAGGCCGGCGGGGTCGCCGGCCAGGCCGTGGCGCCAGTCGACCAGCTCGGCCAGGACGGCCACGGCGATCTCCTCCTGGGTCGACGGGCCGAGGTCGCGGCCGGCCGGGCTGCGGACCCGGGCCAGGGCCTCCTCCTCGATCCCCCGGGCCCGCAGGGCGTCGAGCACGACCGCGGCCCGGCGGGCGCTGGCCACCAGCCCCACGTAGCCGACCCCGGCCTTGAGCGCCGAGGCCAGGGCGTCCTCGTCGCCGTGGCCCATGGTGGCCACCACCACCGCGTCGGCGGCGCTGTCGGGGTCGAGCTCGTCGGTGACCCGCCAGCCGACGATACCGGCCAGCTGGACCAGGGTCCGGCCGGCCAGCCCCTCGCCGAGCACGGCCAGCAGCGGCCCGGGAAGCTCCGGTTCGATCAGGACCTCGACCACCCCCTCGGAGGCGCAGCGGCTCTCGGCCACGACCATGTCGGCGGGCGCGTCGGCGCCGGTCCCGGCCGGGCCGATCCGGACCAGGCGGGGCTCGCCGTCGGCCAGGGACCGCAGGGCCTCGCGGACCACGATCGGCTCCGAGCAGGCCCCGCCGACCCACCCGGTCAGGGTCCCGTCGGGGGTGACCAGGGCCCGGTCCCCCCGCCGGGTCGAGGCCGGCCGGACCACCCGGACCACCGTGGCCAGGGCGTACGGCCGCCCCTCGGCGGCCAGCCGCCCCGCCTCGACCAGTACGTCGGACCGATTCATCGGGGCACCCCCTTGGGGTTCCCCGAACCCCTCCGGGTTGCCATCTACTCCGCGAGGCCGGCCTCGGCCAGCGCCTTCCAGACCTTGTCGGGCCCGATCGGCATCTCGAGCTCGCGCACCCCGACGTGGGCCAGGGCGTCCACGACCGCGTTGACGAACGCCGCCGGGGACCCGACGGTGGCCGACTCCCCAACCCCCTTGGCCCCGATCGGGTGGTGGGGGGAGGGGGTGACGGTCTCGCCGAGCTCGAACCTGGGCGTCTCCCACGAGGTCGGGAGCAGGTAGTCGGAGAAGTTCGACCCGATGCAGTTGCCGAGCTCGTCGAAGGTGATCAGTTCCATGGCGGCCATGGCGAACCCCTCGGTGAGCCCGCCCATGATCTGGCCCTCGACGATCATCGGGTTGATCCGGACCCCGCAGTCGTCCACGGCCACCATCCGCCTGACCTTCCACTGCCCGGTCCCCCGGTCGACCTCGACCGCGACCGCGTAGGCCCCGAACGGGTAGGTCATGTTGGGCGGGTCGTAGTAGGTGACGCCCTCCAGCCCGGCCTCCATCCCCTGGGGGTGGTTGGTGTAGGCGGCGAAGGCGGCCTCCTGGATGGTCGTCTGGCGGTCGGGGGCCCCCTTGACCTGGAACCGGTCGCCGGCCCACTCCAGGTCCTCGGGGGCGACCTCCAGCAGGTGGGCGGCCAGCTCCCTGGCCTTGTCGCGCAGCTTGCGCGACACCATGGCCGTGGCCGCCCCCGCGGTGGGGGTGCTCCGGGAGGCGTAGGTGCCGAGCCCGTAGGGGGTGTTGTCGGTGTCGCCGTGCTGGACGAGGATGTCCTGGGGCGGGATGCCGAGCTCGTTGGCGACGATCTGGGCGAAGGTCGTCTCGTGGCCCTGGCCCTGGGTCTGGACGCCGATCTTGAGGATCGCCTTGCCGGTCGGGTGGACCCGCAGCTCGGCCGAGTCGAACATCTTCAGGCCGAGGATGTCGTAGTCCTTGCTCGGCCCGGCCCCGACGACCTCGGTGAAGGTGGCCAGCCCGATCCCGATCAGCTTGCCCTCGGAGCGGGCCCGCTCCTGCTCGGCCTTGAGGTCCTCGTAACCGAGCATCTCAAGGGCCTTGTCCAGGGCCGGCTCGTAGTTGCCGGAGTCGTACACGAACCCGGTGGCCGAGGTGTAGGGGAACTGCTCGGGCTTGATGAAGTTGCGCCGGCGCAGCTCGGCCGGGTCGATGCCGAGCTCGTAGGCGGCCGTCTGGACGAGGCGCTCGATGAAGAAGCTGGCCTCGGTGACCCGGAACGAGCAGCGGTAGGCGACCCCGCCGGGGGCCTTGTTGGTGTACGCGCCGTCGGTGACCACATGGGCCGCCGGGATGTCGTAGGAGCCGGTGACGATGTGGAACAGCCCCGCCTTGAGCTTGCTCGGCTGGGCGTCGGCGTAGGCGTAGCCCTGGTCGGACAGCATGTTGACCCGCAGGCCGAGCATCTTGCCGTCGTCGCGCAGGGCCAGCTGGCCCTTCATGTAGAAGTCGCGGGCGAACCCGGTGGAGATCAGGTTGCCGGTGCGGTCCTCGATCCACTTGACCGGCCGCCCGATGAGCAGCGAGGCCGCGGTGGCGACCACGTAGCCGGGGTAGATGGGGACCTTGTTGCCGAAGCCGCCGCCGATGTCGGGCGAGATGATCTGGATCTGGTGCTCGGGCAGCCCGGCGACCAGGGCGAACACCGTCCGGTGGGCGTGCGGGGCCTGGGAGGTCATGTAGATGGTGGCCTTGCCCGTGACCGGGTTGACGTCGGCCACGCAACCACAGGTCTCCATCGGGGCCGGGTGGCAGCGCGGGTAGAAGGTGCTGAACTCGACCACCCGGTCGGCCTGCTCGAAGGCCCGGTCGGTGGCCTCGGCGTCGCCGGCCTCCCAGTGGTAGACACGGTTGTCCTGCTTGTCTTCCTTGTCGTCGCGGATTACCGGGGCGCCCTGCTCCAGGCTCTGCTGGGGGGTGACCACCACCGGCAGCGGGTCGTAGTCGACCTCGATCAGCTCCAGGGCGTCGTGGGCGATGTAGGGGTCCTCGGCGATCACGCAGGCGACCTCCTGGCCCTGCATGCGCACCTTGTCGGTGGCCAGCACGGCCTGGGTGTCGCCGGACAGGGTCGGCATCCAGGCCAGGTTGTGCTGGGCCAGCAGCTCGCCGGTGACCACGGCCACCACCCCGGGCAGGGCCGCCGCGGCCGAGGTGTCGATCGAGTTGATGCGGGCGTGGGCGACCGGGCTGCGCAGGATCGACATGTGGAGCATGCCGGGCAGGTTGATGTCGTCGACGTAGTTGCCCCGGCCCTGGAGGAAGCGGTCGTCCTCCTTGCGCTTGACGCTCCTGTTCAGCCAGTGCTCGGCCGTGTGCTGTTCGGTCATGTCGGCCTCCTGCTACTGGCTGGCGCCGGTGGGGGCGGTGTCGGACTGGAGCTTCCGCGCCGTCCACTGCACGGCGTTGACGATGTTCTGGTAGCCGGTGCAGCGGCAGAGGTTGCCCGACAGGGCCCAGCGGATCTCCTCCTCGCTGGGGTCGGGGTTCTCCTCCAGCAGGGCCTTGGAGGCGAGCAGCATGCCCGGGGTGCAGAAGCCGCACTGCAGGCCGTGCTCCTCCTTGAACCCCTCCTGGATGGGATGCAGGCTGCCGGCGGCGGCCAGGCCCTCGACGGTGGTGATCTCGCGGCCCTCGGCCTGGACGGCGAACATCGTGCACGACTTGACCGGGGTGCCGTCCAGCAGCACCGTGCAGGCCCCGCAGCTGGTGGTGTCGCAGCCGATGTGGGTGCCGGTCAGGCCCAGCGGCCCCCGCAGGTAGTGCACCAGCAGCATCCTCGGCTCGACCTCGGCCGAGCGCTCCTGCCCGTTGACCGTCATGGTGACCTTCATCGCTCACCCCCGTCTGGTCCGCCCGGCTTGTCCTCGAGCTCGTCGAGCACCCCGGCGATGGTCTCCTCCCCGCTGAAGTAGTCCTGCCGATCGGTCTCCTCCAGGGCGGCCTCGGTGGTGACCGGCCCGGCGGCGGCATGGCCGCCCTGGCCCGCCTCCCCCGCCGGGCGCGCCCCGACCGCCTCGGCGGCCGCCCGCAGGCCCCGCTCGGTGAACACCCGCACCACCGTCCGCTTGTAGGCGGCGGTGCCGCGGGTGTCGCTGTAGGGCTGGGCGGCCTCGGCGGCCAGCCGGCCCGCCTCCCGGATGACGGCGTCGGTCAGCTCCGAGCCGGCCAGGGCCTCCTCGGCCGCGGTCGCCCGCAGGTTGGTCGGGCCGACCGCGGTCAGGGCGATCCCGGCCCGGCCGACCCGGCCGTCGTCCATCGACAGGTGCACGGCCACGCCGACGGTGGCGAAGTCGCCCACCTTGCGCTCCAGCTTGAGGTAGGTGCCGCCGGCGGTCGGCCCGGGGTCGGGCACCCGGACCTCGGTGATGATCTCGGTCGGCTCCAGCGAGGTCACGAACGGCCCCTGGAACAGCTCGCCAAGGGGGATGGTGCGGGTGCCGTCGGGGCTGCGCGCGACCACCTCGGCGTCCATCGCCAGCAGGGCCGAGCCCCAGTCACCCTGAGGGTCGGCGTGGGCCAGCGACCCGCAGACCGTGCCCAGGTTGCGGATGATCGGGTCCGAGATCAGCGGCGCGGCCGCGCCAAGGGTCCCCCAGCGGCCGCCCAGCAGCTCCGAGCGCTCGCAGGTCTTGGTCCGGACCAGGGCGCCGATGCGCAGCCCGCCGTTCTCCTCGGCCAGGGTGTCGAGCCCGGACAGGCGGTTGATGTCGACCAGCACCCGGGGGGCGGCCAACCGCAGCTTCATGAGGGGGATGAGGCTCTGCCCACCGGCGAGGACCTTGGCGTCGTCCTCGTACCGACCGAGGGTCTCGAGCGCCTCCTCCAGCGTCGCCGGAACGACGTAGTCGAAGCTGGCCGGATACATAGGCGCCGCCTTCCGTTTCCCGACGGTGGGTCGTCCAGCAAGGAGAGCATATCCGACACATGGGGAGTGGACAGGGTCCCTCCAGGTAACCAGCCTGGGCGGCCACCGCTTCCTGGAAGCCTGGTCCGCCAGACCAACCGGTCGAACCCGGCGAGCCGGTCGGGCCCGGCCTCCGACCCCGCCCCTCAGCCCGCCCGCTGGTCGGTGACCCAGGAGCCGAGCAGCCCACGGTAGTGGGCCACGAACTGCTCGTGCTCGTGCGGGGGGAAGGCGCGGCGGATGGTGGTGACCAGGTGGTCGTCGAACTGGGGGCTGGCGATGTAGGTGGCCATGCACTCGTCGGCGTTGGCGAGATGCTGGTCGCAGAACTCTCTGAAGCGGTCGACCTCGTAGTAGTCGTCGACCAGCCCCCGGTAGGCGGCCAGCTTCTCCTCCCAGGACCGGCCCGGGTCGTCGGCGACCTCGTACCAGCGGCCGATCTCCTGGTCCAGGCGCATCGCCCGGCCGGTGACCAC
>DASZON010000333.1:0-2778 GCA_035550755.1 Actinomycetota bacterium
CCAGGGTGGTCCCCCGGTGGATCGGGGGGGTCCGGGGGACCGCCAGGGTGGTCCCCCGGTGGATCGGGGCCCGCGGCCTCAGCCACCCCAGGCGGGGGCGGTGGTGTCGACCCGGGCGGGGTGGGCGTCCTCGTAGGCGGCGACCGCGGCCCCCTGGGAGAGCAGGTAACCGAGCTCGTCGGTGCCGTCCAGCAGCATCTGGCGGGCGAAGGGGTCAACGGTGAAGCCGACCGCCCGGCCACCGGGCAGGGTGACCGTCTCGGCCCCGAGGTCGACGGTCACCTCGGCGCCGGGGTCGGCCTCGACGGCCGCGGCCAGCTCGGCGTGGGCGTCGGCGGGCAGCTCGACCGGGAGGAGCCCGTTCTTGAGGGCGTTGTTGCGGAAGATGTCGGCGAACAGCGGGGCCAGCACGGCCCGGATGCCGAAGGCCCGCAGCGCCCAGGCGGCATGCTCCCGCGACGACCCCGACCCGAAGTTGGCCCCGGCCAGCAGCACCGCCCGCCCGGCCATCTCCGGCCGGTTGAGCACGAACCCGTCGCGGGGGTTGCCGTCGGCGTCGTAGCGCCAGTCGGCGAACAGCCCCTCGCCCAGCCCGTCCTTGCTGGTGCCCTTGAGGTAGCGGGCGGGGATGATCTGGTCGGTGTCGACGTTGTCGACCGGCAGGGGGATGACCGTGCTGGTGAAGGGACGCAGCGGCTCGGGCATGGCCTACACCCCCGATCCCAGCCGGGGGCTACCGCCTTCGGCTGCCTGAGCCCCCGGACCCCCCACCCGCTCGACGAGCGGCCGGGCGTCGGCGATCCGGCCGGCCAGGGCCGAGGCGGCCGCGGTCAAGGGGCTGGCCAGGAAGGTGCGCCCGCCGGCGCCCTGGCGGCCCTCGAAGTTGCGGTTGGAGGTCGACACCGCGTACTGCCCGGGGGCGAGCTGGTCGCCGTTCATGGCCAGGCACATCGAGCAGCCGGCCTCGCGCCACTCGGCCCCGGCGGCCCGGAACACCTCGGCCAGGCCCTCGGCCTCGGCCTGGCGCTTGACGTCCTGGGAGCCGGGCACGACCAGCACCCGCACCCCCGGGTCGACCTTGCGGCCCCGTAGCAGCTGGGCGGCCTGGCGCAGGTCGGAGATGCGCGAGTTGGTGCAGGAGCCGATGAAGACCACGTCCACCGGCCGGCCCAGCAGGGGCTCGCCCGGGCGCAGGTCCATGTAGGCGAGCGCCTTGGCCAGGGCCTGGCGGGAAGCCGGGTCGCCGGCGTGCTCGGGGTCGGGCACCCGGCCGCTGATCGGCAGGCCCATGCCCGGGTTGGTGCCGTAGGTGACCATCGGCTCCAGGGCCCCGGCGTCCAGGGTGACGGTGCGGTCGAAGGCCGCCCCGTCGTCGCCGGGCAGGGCCCGCCAGTCGTCCAGGGCCCGCTCCCACGCCGCACCCCGGGGGGCGTAGGGCCGGCCGGCCATGTACTCGAAGGTGGTCTCGTCGGGGGCGACCATGCCCGCCCGGGCCCCGCCCTCGATCGACATGTTGCAGATGGTCATGCGCTGCTCCATGGCCAGCGCCTCGATGGCCGGGCCCCGGTACTCGAACACGTGCCCGGTGCCGCCGCCGACGCCGATCCGGGCCAGCAGGGCCAGGATCACGTCCTTGGCGGTGACCCCCGGGGCCAGGCGCCCCTCGACCCGGACCTCGAAGGTCTTCGGCCGGCGCTGGAGCAGGGTCTGGGTGGCCAGCACGTGCTCGACCTCGCTGGTCCCGATGCCGAAGGCCAGGGCCCCGAAGGCGCCGTGGGTGGAGGTGTGGGAGTCGCCGCAGACGATCGTCATGCCCGGCTGGGTGGCGCCCAGCTCGGGGCCGATGACGTGGACGATGCCCTGGTGGGGGCTGTGCATGCCGTGCAGGGGGATGCCGTGCTCGGCGCAGTTGCGCTCCAGCCGCTCCACCTGGGCCCTGGCCATGTCGTCGAGGATCGGCAGGGACCGGTCCGAGGTCGGCACCGAGTGGTCGGCGGTGGCCAGGGTCAGGTCGGGCCGGCGGACCTTGAGGCCGCGGGCGGCCAGCCCGGCGAACGCCTGGGGCGAGGTCACCTCGTGGATCAGGTGGAGGTCGACGTACAGCACGGCCGGCAGGCCCGGACGCTCCGCCACCACGTGGCGGTCCCAGACCTTGTCGAGCAGGGTGCGTGGGGCTGGCATGGGCAGGTACCTCGGGTCGGTCCGGGGGCGGCGTCGCACCCCGGGGGATGGGCGGGACGTCGTCGTCGGCCGCCCATGGTAGCCGAAGCAGGCACCCGATTTGGCGTTCCGCCGCCGGATCTGTATATGGTTCGGGAAGAACATTCCGCTTGACCGATAGAGGGAGTTCGGGACGTGCGTGCGGTCCGCCGGATGTGGAGGCGAATGGGGCTGGGCTGGCGGGCCGGCCTGCTGCGCCTGCCGTTCTTCACCCAGCGGACGGCCGTGCTCCTGGTCGGCGTCCTGGTCGCCGCCCTGGCCATGTTCGGTGGCCTGGTCGCGCTGGTCGGCCTGCCCGGGGCCAACGGCCCGACCCACCTGGTCCCCGGCGAGTCGGCCGGCCAGCTCCCGGAGTCCCGCCCGGGACCTGGCACGGCCGCTCCCGGGGGCCCGGAGGCGGGTGCCCGGTCCGGGGCCGACGCCGGCGGCGCGGCGGCGGCCTCCCCGTCCCCGGTTGGCGCCGACCGGCCCGCCGCCTCCGGGGCAGGGGCCGACCGGGTGGACCACGGGCAGCAGCAGCCCCCCGGTGGCGCGGCCGGGGCACGAGGGTCCGGCGGT
>DASZON010000334.1:0-2613 GCA_035550755.1 Actinomycetota bacterium
GGCATCGAGGCGAGCGCCGTCGCCGGCGGCGACCTGCAGCAGCGCAGCTGGCCGAACTCGTTCCGGGGCCAGTTCCAGGCCGGCGGCTGGGAGGTGGTCGAGGCCGCCGACCTGGTCGGCAACGCCCCCCGGGTGGCCGCCGAGGCGGTCGCCCTGCTGCAGGCACCGTTGCTGCCCGAGGCGGTGACCACGGTCATCCTCGATGGCCAGCAGCTCTCGCTCCAGGTGCACGAGTCGGTCGGGCACCCCCTGGAGCTGGACCGGATCCTGGGCATGGAGGCGGCCTACGCCGGTACCTCGTTCGTGGACCCCGGCGACCTGGGGCGGCTGCGCTACGGCTCGGCGGCCATGTCGGTGACGGCCGACGCCACCACCCCGGGCGGGCTCGGCACCTTCGCCTTCGATGACGAGGGCGTGCCCGCCCAGCGAACGCCGCTGGTCGCCGAAGGCGTGGTCGCCGGGTTCCTGACCAGCCGGGAGACGGCGGCCGGGTCCGGCGGCGGTTCCGGTGGGGCCATGCGGGCCGACGGCTGGGGCAGCATGCCCCTGATCCGCATGACCAACGTCAACCTCGAGCCCGGCCGGGGCAGCCTGGACGAGCTGGTCGCCGACACCCCCGACGGGGTGCTGCTGAGCGTCAACCGCTCCTGGTCGATCGACGACCGCCGGGTCAACTTCCAGTTCGGGGTCGAGGCGGCCTGGGAGATCAAGGGCGGCCGCCTGGGGCGGCTGTACCGCAACGCCACCTACGACGGGCGGACGACGGAGTTCTGGGGGTCGCTGGACGGCGTCTGCGGGCCCGGGGACTGGGTCGTGTGGGGCGTCCCCAACTGCGGCAAGGGCCAGCCCTTCCAGAACGCCCGGGTCGGCCACGGCGCCACCCCCGCCCGGTTCCACCGCGTGCACGTGGGGGTGGGGCGGTGACGGCCATGGGGGCGCCGCGGTGACCGCGTTCGGGGCCGAGCGGCTGCTGGAGGTGACCGAGTCGGCCCTGGCCACGGAAGGCGCCGACGACGTCGAGGCCCTGGTCCACCGCCAGGCCGGGGGCCTCACCCGGTTCGCCGACAGCCGCATCCACCAGTCGGCCTGGCGCGAGGACCTGTCGGTCCGGGTCCGGGCGGTGGTCGACGGCAACCGGGTCGGGACGGCCACCGTGCACAGCGCCGACCCCGACGCCGTCCGAGCCACCGCCAGGCGGGCGGTCGAGGTCGCCCGGACCATGCCGCCCGACCCCGGCTACCCGGGCATGCCCGGCCCCGCCCCCTACCCTCGTGCCGGCCGCCACGACCGGGCCACCGCCGAGGCCGACCCGGCGGCCCGGGCCGGGCTGGTCGCCGGGGTGGTCCACCGGCTCCCGGGCGGGGTGACCGCGGCCGGGGCCTGCGAGACCCGGGAGCTGGAGATCGCCCTGGCCAACACCCGCGGGGTCCGGGCCGCAGGCGCGACCACCGCCGCCAGCTTCTCGATCCTGGCTGACGCCGGGTCGGGCACCGGCTGGGCCGAGGGGACCGAGCCGGCCCTGGCCGAGCTCGACGTCGCCGCCCTCGGCGAGCGGGCCGCCCGCAAGGCCGTGGACAGCCGCGATCCCCGCGACCTCGCCCCCGGCACCTACCCGGTGGTGCTGGAGCCGAACGCGGCCTCGGTGCTGATCCAGTGGCTGGGCTGGCTCGGGTTCGGGGCCAAGGCCTACGACGAGCGCCGCAGCTTCCTGGTCGGCCGGCTCGGCCAGCGGGTGTGCTCGCCCCTGGTCACGATCGTCGACGACGCCACCGCGGCCGACACCATCGGGGTCGGGTTCGATTTCGAGGGCGTGCCCAAGCGCCGGGTGACCCTGATCGACCAGGGCGTGGCCGCCGGCCTGGTCTACGACTTCCGGGCCGCGGCCGGGCACGGGGTCGAGCCCACCGGCCACGGCCTCCCCGCCCCCTCGGCCGAGGGCGCCCTGCCCCTGCACCTGGCCATGCTCCCCGGCACGACCCCCCAGGCGGAGCTGGTCGCCGGTCTGGAGCGGGGCCTGCTGGTGACCCGGTTCCACTACACCAACCTGGTCAACCTGATGGACACCACCATCACCGGCATGACCCGCGACGGCACCTTCTGGGTCGAGGACGGCCGCGTCGTCGGGGCGGTCCGGAACCTGCGCTTCACCCAGTCGATCCTTGACGCGCTCTCGACCGTCCGCGCCGTCGGCGCCGAGACCGAGATGGCCGCCGAGGACGGCTACGGCGCCGCCCGCGCCCCCGCCCTGGCCATCGACCGGTTCGCGTTCTCCAGCGCCACGACGTTCTAGGGGAGGGCGGGGGCCCCGGGCCGGGTCTCACGCTCCACCCGGGTGGCTTCTCCCCTATTGACACAATTAGCCGTTTGCTATAGTCCATCCTTCTGGGGCGGCTCGCGGGGGAGGATGGCCATGGGGCGTCGGCGGCGGGGACTGAGCATGGTGGTCGGGCTGGCGGCGGTGGTGGCGCTTGGGGCCGGACCGGGTACGGCCGGGGCGGCGCAGCCGGCGGCCAGCGAGCGGAGCTACCGGGTCGAAGGGGTGGCGGACCGGGCCGCCCGGACCGCGGTCGCCGGGACCGGGGCCGCGGTCGAACTCGTGCAGCGCTCGGCGAT
>DASZON010000335.1:0-4567 GCA_035550755.1 Actinomycetota bacterium
AAGTTCCACCACATGAGGATGGGCTCGTCGAACGGCTCGCCGCCGAGCAGCAGGACCCGGGCCGGGTCCTCGGCGGCCAGCTCCAGCCGGTCGCGGCCGCGGCCCAGGTAGGCGAGCTGGCCGGGCCGGACCGGGGTGTCCGTGACCCGGGCCTGGCCGTCCAGCACGACCAGGGCGTACTCGAACTCGGGCTCCAGCGGCCAGGCGCTCCGGCCCGGCCGCAGGGTCCCCTCCACCCCGACCAGCGGGGTGTCGTGGCGGGCCGGGGAGGTCGCGCCGGCGAAGCCGCCGACCAGGACCGTGGCCGCGGCGTTGTCGAGCTCGGCCACCGGCAGCTCGGGGTGGTGCTCGAAGGCGGCGGCGCCGTGGCGGGTCCGCTCCGGCTGGGCGATCCACAGCTGCACCCCGTGGAGCTGGCCGCGGTAGGCGCCGGTGGCCTCCTCGGAATGGGCCACGCCGTGGCCGGCGGTCATCAGGTTGAGCTGGCCGGCCCGGATGAGCTGCTCGGTGCCGAGGCTGTCGCGGTGCAGGACCTCTCCGGCCAGCAGCCAGGTGACCGTCTGGAGACCGGTGTGGGGGTGGGGGCCGATGTCGAGGCCGGAGGTCTCGGTGACCGGGGCCGGGCCCATGTGGTCGGCGAAGCACCACGCGCCGACGGTCCGCCGCTCCCGGCGGGGCAGGGCACGGCGGACCGGCATGCGGCCGACGGTGGCGACCCGGGCGGCGGTGACCTCGAGGCAGGCCGGCTCGACCGCGCTCGCCTCGGCCTGGGCGGGCGGCGCGTCGACGGTACCGACCGGGCCGCTCATCTCCCCACTGTGCGGGCGGGGCCGGCCGCTGTCCAGCGAGGCCGGGGGCCGGGGCGTACGTTTGCGGGCGGGCCGGGCGAGGAACGCCTCCACCGGACCAGCCACAGAACGGCCGGCCGGCGCGCTGGCCGCAACCCAGCGACGATCGGAGCATCGGCATGGACCTCTTCCGGGCCCCCCTGCGCGCGGCCGGGCGGGTCGCGCTGGCCGCCATGTTCATCACCGGCGGCGCCGACGCGATGCTCGACCCCGGTCCCCGGACCTCCAAGGCGGAGGAGATCGGGGTGCCCCTCGACCCCGAGCTGGCCGTCCGGGCCAATGGCGCGGCCATGCTGGCCGCCGGGGGCGCCCTCGCCCTGGGGATCTGGCCGCGGCTGGCCGCGGCCGTGCTGGCCGGCACGATCGTCCCGACGACCCTGGCCGGGCACCCCTACTGGCGGATCGACGACCCGGCGGCGCGCCGCCAGCAGCGGGCCCACTTCTTCAAGAACGTCGGCCTGCTCGGCGGCGCCCTGCTGGTGTGCGCCGAGCGGCCGCCCCGTCGCCGCTGAGCCGGCCCGACACGCGGAGGAGCAGCATGGAGCAGCGCAGGCTTGGGACCCAGGGGCTGGTGGTCTCGGCGCTGGGGCTCGGGTGCATGGGCATGAGCCAGTCCTACGGGCCGGCCGACGAGCAGGAGTCGCTGGCGACCATCCACCGGTCGATCGAGCTCGGGATGACGTTCCTGGACACCGCCGACATCTACGGGCCCTACAGCAACGAGCGGCTGGTCGGGCGGGCGATCGCCGGGCGCCGGGACGACGTCGTGCTCGCGACCAAGTTCGGCAACCAGCGGCTGGACGACGGCACCCGGGTGGTCAACGGGCGGCCGGACTACGTCCACCGGGCCTGCGACGCGTCGCTGGAGCGGCTCGGGGTGGACCACATCGACCTCTACTACCAGCACCGGGTGGACCGGTCGGTGCCGGTCGAGGAGACCTGGGGGGCGCTGGCCGAGCTGGTCGAGGCGGGCAAGGTCCGCCACCTCGGGATCTCGGAGGCGGCGCCGGAGACGGTCCGCCGCGCCCATGCCGTCCACCCGGTCACGGCCGGGCAGTACGAGTGGTCGCTGTTCAGCCGCGACCTCGAGGACGAGCTGGTGCCGACCCTGCGCGAGCTGGGGATCGGGGTGGTCGCCTACAGCCCGCTGGGCCGGGGATTCCTGTCGGGGCGGATCACCAGCCCGGACGACTTCGGCGAGGACGACTTCCGCCGCAACCACCCACGGTTCACGGGCGACAACTTCGCCCGCAACCTGGAGCTGGTCGAGCGGGTCCGGGACCTGGCCGAGCGCAAGGGGGCCACCCCGAGCCAGCTGGCGATCGCCTGGGTCGTGGCCCAGGGCGACGACGTGGTGCCGATCCCCGGCACCAAGCGGCGCCGCTACCTGGAGGAGAACCTCGGCGCCCTCGAGGTCGAGCTCACCTCCGACGACCTGGCCGCCATCGAGGAGGTCACCCCGCGCGGGTCGGTGGCCGGCGACCGCTACAACGCCCAGATGATGGCGAACGTGAACGTCTGAGGCGGGTCGGGGCCGGTCAGTCGCGGGGCTCAGGCGGCGTCGCCGCCGGCGCCGGCCTGGGCTCGGGCCTGGGCCACGGCGCGGGCGCTGAGGATCGGCCAGCAGGCCACGGTGAGAGCGGTCATGGCGGCGAAGCTGCACCAGAACGGGGCGGTCAGGCCGTAGCGGGCGGCCAGCAGCCCGCCGGCGACCGCGCCCAGCGACAGCGACCCGAAGCCGAACAGGGCGTAGGCGCTGTTGACCCGGCCGAGCAGCCGGGCCGGGATCAGCTCCTGGCGCAGGGACACGCTGATGACGCTCCAGGTCATGGCGTGGAAGCCGAACAGGGCGAACATGGCCCCGACCACATAGGGGCTGCGGGCCAGGGCCAGCACCAGGTGGGTGGACGATTCGACGACGAGGCCGAGCCGCATGGTGGTGGCCGGGCCGAGCCAGCCGATGACCCGCTCGGCGACCAGTCCGGCGCTGATGCCGCCGACCGCGACCGCGGACAGCAGCAGGCCGTAGCCGACCGAGCCGAGCCCGAGGCGTTCCTGGGCGTACAGCACCGAGATGGAGAGGGTTGCCGACAGGGTCAGGTTCATGAGGGCGATGGCCACGGCCAGGATGCGCAGCAGCCGGTGGCGGGCCAGCCAGCGGACGCCTTCGGCGATCTCGCTCCGCAGGGTGGTCGGGGCGGCACCCTCGGGCCGCTCGACCCGGAACCGGCCGCCGATGGCCGCGACCAGGGCGGCCGCGGCCGCGAAGGTGCCGGCGTCGAGCAGGAAGGGGACGGCGGCGGCGACCGCGAACAGCAGCCCGCCGAGCGGCGGGGCGACCAGCTCGTTGGCCACCATCTGGGCGCTGAGGAGGCGGCCGTTGGCCCGGGGCAGCTGGTCCCGTGCGACGACGGCGGGCAGGATCGAGATGGCCGCGCTGTCGAACAGCGTCTCGGCGGTGCCGAGAGCGAAGAACACCGCGTACAGCAGGGGCAGGGTGGCCATGTCGGCGAGCACGGCCACCCCGAGCAGGCCGACGGCCAGGCAGCGGGCGGCGTCGACCCGGACCATCAGCAGGCGGCGGTCCAGCCGGTCGACCAGCACCCCGCTGACCAGCGCGAACAGCAGCCAGGGGAGCCGCTGGGCGACGGCCAGGCCGGCCACCAGGCGGGGGTCGCGGGTGAGGCTGGCCGCCAGCAGCGGCCCCGCCACCAGGGTGACGCCGTCGCCCAGGTTGGAGACGGCGGTGGCCGTCCACAGCTTGGCGAAGCCGGGCCCGAGGCCGCGCGTGCGCAGGTAGGCTCCTTGTGCCGGAAGGGACGAGCCTCACGATACTCAAGGAGGAGGGCTCAGGGGACGAGACAGCTCTCGATGAAGCGATCCCTGGCGCTGCTGGCGACCACCGCCGCCCTGGCCGCGGCCCTGGCCGCCTGCACCCCCTCGGGCCCGGGGTCGGGCCCGGGGTCGGGGTCGGGCGGTGGCGGGGTGACCGGGGGAACCGGGGTGGCCGCGCCTCCCGCCGGGGGGGTCGAGGCTGGCGCGCCGGTGGTGAAGGGGCAGTCCACGGCGCCGGCGTTCCACGGGAGCATCGCGACCGGGCGGGACGCGGTGCGGTCGCGGGTGCGGTACTCGTGGCGGCGGGGGTGTCCGGTGGGGCCGGTGGAGCTGCGGCTGCTGCGGGCCGACTACTGGGGGTTCGACGGGCGGGTGCACCGGGGGGAGCTGATCGTGCACCGTGACCATGCCCGGCGGATTCTTGGGGTGCTGAAGAAGCTGTTCCAGGCCCGCTACCCGATCCAGCGGCTGCGGCCGGTCGACGCCTACCGGGCCGACGACGACCGCTCCATGGCCGCCAACAACACCTCGGGGTTCAACTGCCGCCGGGTGTCAGGCTCCAGCAGCTGGTCCGAGCACGCCTTCGGCCGCGCCATCGACCTCAACCCGCTGCGCAACCCGTACGTGACCCGGAGCGGTCGGGTGTCGCCGCCGGCCGGCCGGCCCTATGCCAACCGCGCCCGGCGGGCCGCGGGCATGATCCACGCCGGCGACACGGTCGTGCGGGCGTTCGCCGCCGCCGGCTGGCGCTGGGGCGGCAACTGGTCCGGCTCCCGCGACTACCAGCACTTCTCCTCCACCGGCCGCTGACCCGGCCCCGGCCCCGCGTGCGCGGCGGGAGGGGTTCGGCGCAGAATGGCGGCGCCGCCGACGCGCTGTCCGAG
>DASZON010000336.1:0-6898 GCA_035550755.1 Actinomycetota bacterium
GACCGCGCCCGAGATGGTGCCGACGGCGACCGCCCGGCGGGCGGCGGCCAGGCGGCGGCGGTCGCGGTCGAAGGCGAAGGCGTGGCCGGCCAGCTTGAGCCCGAAGGTGGTCGGCTCGGCCGCCACCCCGTGGGTGCGGCCCAGGCAGAGGGTGTCGCGGTGCTCGAGGGCCCGGCCGGCCAGGGCTCCGATGAGCCGGTCGAGGCGGCGGCCGAGCAGCTCCGTGGCCCGGACCAGCTGCAGCGCCAGGGTGGTGTCGAGCAGGTCGGAGGAGGTCATCCCGTAGTGGACGTGGCGGGCGGCCTCGCCGACCCCCTCGCCGTAGGCGGTCAGGAAGGCGATCACGTCGTGGTGCAGCTCGGCGTCGAGCTGGTGGACCCGTTCGGGCGCGGGGGCCGGGGCCTCCTCGATGGCGGCCAGGTCGTCCGCGGGCACCAGCCCCCGGCGGGCCCTGGCCCGCACCACCGCCACCTCGACCTCGACGAACAGCCGGAAGCGGGTCGCCTCGCTCCAGATGGCGCCCATCTCGGGGAGGGTGTATCGGGGGATCATGGCCCTAGAGCCGCAGCCCCTCGGCCAGCTGGTCCTTGAACTCCTGCAGCTGGAGGCGGAGCCGGGCGTCGCCAGTGGCCAGGATCTGCACGGCCAGGATGCCGGCGTTGGCGGCGGCGTCCAGGCCGACCGCTGCCACCGGCACCCCCGAGGGCATCTGCACGATCGAGAACAGCGAGTCGGCGCCGGCCAGCTGGGGGGTGAAGATCGGCAGCCCGATCACCGGCAGGGTGGTGTGGGCGGCCAGGACCCCGGGCAGGGCGGCCGCCTTGCCGGCGGCGGCGATGATCACCTGGAGGCCCCGGTCCACGGCGCTGGCCCCGTACTCGGCCACCCGGCGGGGGTCGCGGTGGGCGCTCAGCACCTCCATCTCGTACTCGACGCCGAACTTCTCCAGCATGACCGCCGCGGTCTTGGCCTTCTCCTCGTCGGAGGTCGAGCCGAGCACGATCCCAACCCTTGGCGGCATGGAAACTCCCTTGATCCGGTCTGGTGGGGGGCATTCTAAGCGGAACTAGGGAAGCCTCCCCACTTCGGCCTCCTCGGCGTTCTCGGCGAGGCCGAGGCGTTCCAGGGCGGCCACGATCCAGGCGTGCTTGGCCTTGGAGAAGGCCACCGAGTCGACCGTCCCGGAGTCGACGATGGCCCGCTTCAGCCGCTCGTACTCCCGGCGCAGCTCGGGGTCGGTGAGCAGGGCGTCGCGGAAGCCGCGGAGGGCGGCGACCTCGGCGCTCTCGGCCGGCACCACGTGGACGTGGACCCGGAAGGAGGTGTCGCCGTGGCGGATGACACCCTGGAGCATGGGCCGGGTCGGCGGGAACGCCGTGGACACGGCCTGGCGCTGGAACCCGAGGGCGAGCAGGTCCTCGGTGACGGCCGGGATCTCCTCGGGCAGGGTCGGCAGGAGCAGGTCGACCGTGCCCTTGCCGGCCAGGCCGGGCACAGCCGAGCTGCCGACGTGCTCGGCCACGGCCCCGGGGCGCTTCTTGGCGATGAGCTCGGCGACCCGCCTGGCCACCTCCGGGGCGGCGGCGTTGGCGTCCCGGACCACGATCGGGACCCGGCAGTAGGGCAGGATCGGTGCTCGCTCGGCAGGTTGCATATCACTCATCTCGTACAACCGTGACGATGGTTACGGTAGCACGGCGGCGATGTCCCGCCGGTAGTGGGCCCCGCCGAACCGGACCAGCCCGGCGGCCTCGTACGCTCTGCTCCTGGCGTCGGCCAGGTCGTCGCCGAGGGCGGTGACCCCCAGCACCCGGCCGCCCGCGGTCCGGACCCGCCCGTCCGGGCCGAGCGCCGTCCCGGCGTGGAACAGGTGGACGCCGGGTAGGGCCGCGGCCTCCGGGAGGCCCTCGACCTCCAGACCGGTGCGGTACGAGCCGGGGTAGCCGCCGGCGGCCAGGACCACGACCACGCACGCCCGCGGGTCCCAGGAGACCTTGCAGCCCGACAGGGTGCCCTCGGCCACCCCCCACGCCAGGTCGGCCAGGTCGCTGGTCATGCGGGGCAGGATGACCTGGGTCTCGGGGTCGCCGAAGCGGCAGTTGAACTCCAGCACCCTGGGACCGTCGGCGGTCAGGGTCAGGCCGGCGTAGAGCAGGCCCTGGTAGCGGGACCCGCGGCGGGCCAGCTCGGCCACGGTCGGCTCCAGGATGGTCCTGCGGACCTCGTCGACCAGGTCGTCGTCGACGTCGGGCAGGGGCGAGAAGGCGCCCATGCCGCCGGTGTTGGGGCCGGTGTCGCCGTCGCCGACCCGCTTGTGGTCGCGGGCCGGGGCCAGGGGGAGCACGCTGCGGCCGTCGGTGACCGCGAACACGCTCGCCTCCGGGCCCTCCAGGTACTCCTCGAGCAGGATGGTCGCCCCGGCCTCGCCGTGGATCCCGCCGACCAGGGCGGCCTCGATGGCGGCGCGGGCGGCGGCAGGGTCGCCGGTCACGGTGACGCCCTTGCCGGCGGCCAGCCCGTCGGCCTTGACCACCCAGGGCGGGCCGAAGTCGTCAAGGGCGGCGACCGCGGCCACCGGGTCGGTGAAGGCCGCCGAGCGGGCCGTCGGCACCCCGGCGGCCGCCATGACCTCCTTGGCGAACGCCTTGGAGCCCTCGATCCGGGCCGCGGCCGCGGTCGGCCCGAACACCGGCAGGCCGCGGTCCAGGAACTCGTCGGCCACCCCGGCGACCAGCGGCAGCTCGGGGCCGATGATGGTCAGGTCGACCCGCTTGCGCTCGGCGAGGTCGGCCAGCCCGGCCGCGTCGGTGGTCCCGACCCCGGGGACGTTCTCGGCCACCTCGGCCGTGCCGGCGTTGCCGGGCACGGCGAACAGCCGGTCAACGTCCGGGCTCTGGGCCAGCGTGGTCAGCAGGGCGTGCTCGCGCCCACCGCTCCCGACGACCGCGATCCGCATGGTCACTGCCCTCCTCTGATGAGGGTCTGCTCCCGGCCGGGGCCGACGCCGACGGCGGTCACCGGCACCCCGCCCAGCTTCTCCACCGCGTCGACGTAGGTCCTGGCCGCCCGGGGCAGGTCCTCGGTCCGGGTCACGCCGCTGATGTCCTCGCGCCAGCCCTCGAACTGCTCGTAGACCGGCTCGGCGTGGTGGACCTCGGTCTGGGTCATGGGCCAGTCCTCGGTGACCTCGCCGTCGATCCGGTAGGCCACGGCCACCGGGACCCGTTCCAGCCGCGAGAGCACGTCCAGCTTGGTCACGAACAGCTCGGTGAGCCCGTTGACCCTGGCCGCGTAGCGGAGCCCGACCGTGTCCAGCCAGCCGCAGCGCCGCGGCCGGCCGGTGGTGGTGCCGAACTCGTCGCCGGCCCGGCGCAGCGTCTCGGCCTCGTCCTCGGCGGCCTCGGTGGGGAACGGCCCGGCCCCGACCCGGGTCACGTACGCCTTGGCGATGCCCATGACCCGGTCGATCCAGCCCGGGCCGACCCCGGTCCCGGCCAGGGCGCCGCCGGCCACCGGCGAGGAGGAGGTCACGAACGGGTAGGTGCCGTGGTCGACGTCGAGCAGGGTCGCCTGGGCGCCCTCGAACAGCACCTGCTTGCCCTCCCGGAGCGCGTTCCAGACGAACAGCGAGGTGTCGGCGATCCGGGGCCGCAGGGCCTCGGCGTAGGTGGCGTACTCCTCGACGATCGCCTCGGCGTCAAGGGGCAGCCGGTTGTAGACCTTGGCCAGCAGGGGGTTGCGCTCCCGGAGCACGGCCTCGACCTTCTTGGCCAGGATCCCGGGGTCGAGCAGGTCCTGGACGCGGATGCCGAGCCGGCCCACCTTGTCGGCGTAGGTGGGGCCGATCCCCCGGCCGGTGGTGCCGATCCGCTGGCGGCCCAGCCAGCGCTCGGTGAGCTTGTCCAGCTCCTTGTGCCAGGGCATGATCAGGTGCGCGTTGGCCGAGATGAGCAGCTTGCCGGTGGCGATCCCCTGGGCGTCGAGGGCGGCCAGCTCGGCCAGCAGGGTCCCCGGGTCGACCACCATCCCGTTGCCGATCACCGGGGTGACGTGCGGGTAGAGGATGCCGCTGGGCACCAGGTGGAGCTTGAAGGTGCGGCCGCCCACGATCACTGTGTGGCCGGCGTTGTTGCCGCCCTGGTAGCGGACGACCACGTCCATGCCGTCGGCCAGCAGGTCGGTGGCCTTGCCCTTGCCCTCGTCGCCCCACTGGCTGCCGACGAGGATCGTTCCCGGCATGGTCTCGGACGCTCGCTTTCCCGGTCTCGTTCCTGGGGTCGTGTACTTCCGCAGCAGCCTACATCCGTCGCGAGCCGGTCGTTGCCAGCCACACCCCGGCCAGCACCATCGGCGCGCCGGCCCAGAACGAGGGACCGGGCAGCTCGGAGAACAACCACCAGGCGAGCGCGGTGGCGATCACCGGCTCCAGCAGCATGACCACGGCCACGACCGAGGCGCTGACGGCGGCCAGCAGGCCGTTGAAGACGGTGTGGCCAAGCAGCTGGGGGCCGGCGACCACCCCGGCCAGGGCCAGCCAGGACGCGGCCGGGTAGCCCGCGAGCGGGGACCCGGTGAGCAGGCAGGCCGGGAGCAGCACGGCCGCGGCCACGCCATAGACCGAGGCGGCATAGGTCGAGACCGGCAGCCGCTGCCTGGCCACCCGGCCCAGCAGCAGGTAGGCGGCCATGGCCAGGGCCCCGGCGAAGGCGAGCACGTCCCCGGCCAGGGGGTGGGGCCCGGTCCCGAACCCGGCGGCGTCGCCAGCCGCGATGACCACCACGCCGACGGTCGCCAGGACGATCCCGGCCCAGGCCAGCCGCCCCGGCGGCTCGCCAAGGAACACCGACCCCAGGCCGACGAACAGCGGCGCCGAGCTGACCAGGGTGGTCGCGGCCCCGACGCTGGTCAGGTCGAGGGAGGCGTTCCAGAGGGCGAAGTGGGCGGCCAGGAACACCCCGGCGGCGGCCAGCTGGAGCAGGTCGCGCCGGGTCAGGCGGTCGGCGGCGGCTCCCCGGGGGGCGAACGGGGCGAGCACGGCCGCTCCGGCCAGGCAGCGCCAGAAGGCCAGGGCGAGGGCGGGCAGGGCGGCCAGCCGGATGAGGATGGGCGAGGTCGAGATGGCCGTGACCCCGACCGCCATCCAGACGGTGGTGTTGGCCCGCGACTGGACCTTCACCCCGTCGCCCAGGCGAAGCGGTGGTGGACGGCGGCCACCAGGCGGTCGGCCGCGGCCAGGTCGGCGCCGGCATCGGGCATAGGGGCCTGGCCGAGCTGGGCGGCCACGGCGGCGTCGACCAGGGCCACCGCCTCGGGGCCGGTCTCGTCGCCGGCGGCGAGGCGGTTCCGGGCCCAGCGGCCGCCGTCGACCTTGGACCCGAGCAGGTCGTCCTCCAGGTAGCGCCAGGCCCGGCAGGCGGTCAGCACCCGGTAGGCGAAGTCGCCGTGACGGGTGGCCCAGTGGAGCTCGGCCGCGGCCCGCTCCAGCAGCCAGGCCCGCGGCGGCTCGGTGAACACCTCCACCGGAGCCGGGCCGGCCACGGCCAGCCCGGCCCGGCGGCAGACGGCGAAGTGGAGGAGGAGGTCCGGGTCGGCGGCGGCCGGCCCGCCGAGGTGGGTCTGGGGCGCTGGCCCGGTGGTCACGTGGAGCTCGAAGGGCGGCCGCCGCGGCGGGTCGGCGGCGACCGCCGCCGTGACCAGGCTCATCTCCAGCCCGGCCTCGGCCGGGCAGACCAGGCTGGGATGGTTGAGCCGGGCCGAGACGACCCGCTTGGCCCGCCGGTCCAGCGAGGTCGCCACCACCCCCAGCAGGTCGACGTCGCTGCGCTCGGCCGACCAGCCGCCAAGGGCGGCCGAGCCGTGCAGGTAGACCCCGACCAGCACCGGCCCGAGGACCCGGGCGAGCGCTCCGGCAACGGCCGCCGGGTAGCCCGCCAGCACCGGGCCCGGTCCGCTGGCCACTAGACCTCGACCAGGTACTCCAGGACGGGGGCCAGCATGCCCGGCTCCAGCAGCCCGGCGAACCGCCAGGCGACCCGGCCCTGCTGGTCGACGACCACGGTGACCGGCTGGTATGGCACCCCCCAGGCGGCCCAGGTGCGGCCGCTGGCGTCGTTGGCCAGGGGATAGGGGATCTCGAAGTCCCGCTGGTACTTGCGGCCCTCGCTGACCGTGTCGTTGTTGGAGACGCCGAGGAACTGCACCCGGCCTTCGAAGTCGCCGGCGACCTCGTCGAGGTCCTTCTGCTCGGTGCGGCAGACGACGCACCAGGACTCGAAGAAGTTCACCACCACCGGCCGGCCCCTGAGCCCGGCCAGGTTGTGGGTGCGGCCCTTGAAGTCGGTGACCTGCAGGGGCGGCGCGGGCTTGCGGTGGCCGGCCGCGATCAGCCCCTTGGGCGCCGCCCGGGTCGTCTCCGGGGCGGCCGCGACCGTGACCGGCGGGTCGGTGGCCGGCGCGCTGGTCGCGGCCGGGGCGGTGGTCGCGGGCCCGCCCGGCCCCTGGCCCGACGGCGGGTCGCCGGCGCAGGCGGCGGCGACCGCGAGCAGCGTTGCCGCCAGGGCAACCAGGGCGAAACGGGGACGCATGGCGCCGATCCTACCGGTTGCGGTTACCATGCGCGCCCGGAGGGGGACCACCGCCCGTGCCGAAGGAGACCGTCTGCATGCGTACCTGGGCCACCGAGTTCAAGCAGTTCCTGCTCCGGGGCAACGTCATCGACCTGGCGGTCGCGTTCGTGATCGGGGCCGCCTTCGCCGCCCTCGTCCAGGCCGCCGTCGCCGACCTGCTCACCCCGCTGATCGCGGCCATCTTCGGCCAGCCCGACTTCAGCGACCTCACCTTCACCATCAACGGGTCGGTGTTCCGCTACGGGCACTTCCTGAACGTGCTGATCGCCTTC
>DASZON010000337.1:0-1968 GCA_035550755.1 Actinomycetota bacterium
GCGCTCGAGCTGCAGGGCCGATGGCAGGAGGCGCTGGCGAGCCGCGAGCTCGCCGCCGCCGCCTTCACCGCCGCCGGCCTGGTCGCGGACGCCGCGGCCGAGCGGCTGGCGTCGGCGGCCCACCTCAGGTCGGCCGCGAGCTTCCGGGCGGCGCTGGACCTCCTGGAGACCGCCGGGCAGCAGGCGCGCACGGCCGGGCGGGTCGACCTCCAGGCACGGATCCTGGGGCTGGAGGGCAACGTCCGGGCGAGGATGGGCCAGGGCCAGGATGCGGTGGCGCTGGTCCGGGCCGGCCTGGCGATGGCGCTGGAGCACGGCCTCACCGGGCCGGCGGCCGAGGTCTACCAGCGGCTGGCCGACGCCTTCGAGCATGGCGGCGACTACCCCGCCGCCAAGGACACCTACAACGAGGCGTTCAGCTTCTGCGCCACCAACGCCCTCGAGCCCACCGCGCAGCTCTGCCTGGCCTGCCTGACCGCCGTCCTGCGCCAGTCGGGTGACTGGGACCGTGCGGTCACGCTCTGCCGGCAGGTGATGACCTCGTCCGAGGCGACCTTCCACGCCCGGGCCGTCGCCACCGGCATCCTCGGCTCGATCCTCGGCCTCCGGGGCCAGACCCGGCGGGCCCGGCCGGTGCTGCTGGAATCGCTCACCCTGGCCCGCCGGATCGAGCTGGCGGCGATGGAGATCCTGGCGACCTGGGGGCTCGCCATCGTCGACCAGGCCGAGGGTGCGACCGGGTCGGCGAGCAGGCACTGCTGGTCGATCGTGGAACGCTGGAAGCAGACCGAGGACCGGCACTACGCGATCGCGGCGCTGCGCTGGGCGACGAGCTTCTTCGCCGAGTCGGGGGAGGGCGCCGGGGTGCGGACCTGCACGGCGGCGCTGGCGCGGATCGCCACCGACGTCGGTCAGGCGGAGGCGCTGTCGGCGCTGTCGCACGCGCTGGGCGAGACCGCCCTGCTGGACGGGAACGCCGAGCAGGCGGCCGGCCAGTTCGCCCGGGCGTTGGCCCTGCTGCAGGGCGTCGACGCGCCCTTCGACCGGGCGGAGTCGGCGCGCCGGGCCGGCGCGGCCCTGGCCGCGGCCGGCCGGCGTGAGGAGGCGGTGGAGCAGCTCGTCGCCGCCCACCGGGCGGCGCGGCGGCTGGGCGCGAGACCGCTGCTCGAACGGGTGAGCGACAGCCTCGCCGCGCTCGGTGAGCGGGCCGACCGGCGCCTGGGCCGGCGAGCCGCCGCCCAGCGGGCGGACAGCGGCCTCACCCGCCGCGAGGTCGAGGTCGTCCGCCTGGTCGCCATGGGCCACACCAACCGGGAGATCGCCCGCGAGCTGTTCCTCAGCCCGCGGACCGTGGAGATGCACGTCGGCAGCATCCTGGTGAAGCTCGGCTGCCGCTCCCGGGCCGAGGCGACCCGCCGGGCCGGCGAGCTCGGCCTCCTGGCCCCGCCCGCGTCGGCCGGCTCGATAACCCCGTAGATCCACGCATGCTCGCCGGGCCGCGGCTCCGTAGCGTCTCCTCGTCGAGGTTCACCACGAGAGGAGGCAGCCATGGCGGGAAAGGCCGTCGTCAGCCTGACCACCGGGCTCGAGGACCCCGAGCGGGTCACGGTCGCGTTCCTGGTCGCCGTCGGCGCGGCCGAGCAGGGCCGCCCGACGCTGATGTTCCTGACCAAGGAGGCCGCGCGGCTGGCGGTCGACGGTGTGGCCACCGCGGTCGCGTGCGAGGGCTGCCCGCCGCTGGGCGACCTGGTCGGCCGCTACGCCAAGGCGGGCGGGCGCTACCTGGTGTGCCCCATCTGCTTCGACGCGCGCAAGCTCGACAAGGGGCTGTTGATCGACACCGCCGAGCTGGGCGGGACCGTCCCCATGTGGCAGTGGATCGGCGACGACGGCGCCACCACCTTCAGCTACTGAGGCCCGGCACGGCGCCCGCGCCGGTGCTCAGCCGCCGATCCCCAGCATCCCCGC
>DASZON010000338.1:0-4299 GCA_035550755.1 Actinomycetota bacterium
GGTGCGGTCGATCACGATCGAGCCGCCCGAGGGCAGCCACACCTTGCGCTCCAGCGCCTTGTGGATCTGCTCGACCACCCGGTAGTGCTCGAACACCGGCAGCTTGCCCTGGTGCTTGTGGAGCTTGGGCAGCAGGTCGGGGGCGACCTCGGTCAGGTACTCCTCGACCCGCTGGTACAGGTCGTCGCCGTCGACCACCAGCTCGACGAAGTCGGGCGAGAAGATGTCGCGGATGACCCGCACCACCAGCTCGGGCTCGGAGTAGATGACGGCCGGGGCGCTGGCCTTCTTGGCCTTGCGCTCGACCGTCTCCCAGCGGGCCTGGAGGCGGGCCAGGTCGGCGCGGAGGTCGTCGGCGCTGGCCCCCTCGGCGGCGGTGCGGACGATCAGGCCGAGGCCCTTGGGCCGCACCTCCTTGAGGATGTCGCGCAGCCGGGAGCGCTCGGTCTCGGGGAGGCGCCGGGAGATGCCGAAGGTGTTGTCCTCGGGCTGCAGGACCAGGTACCGGCCGGCCAGCGACACCTGGGCGGTGAGGCGGGCCCCCTTGGCTCCGATGGGGTCCTTGGTGACCTGCACGAGGACCGGCTGGCCGGCCTTGAGGACCTTCTCGATCCTGGGGGCCTCGCCGTCGAGGTCCTCCTCGTTGTAGTTGACCTCGCCGGCGTACAGCACGGCGTTGCGGCCGCGGCCGATGTCGACGAACGCGGCCTCCATGCCCGGGAGGACGTTCTGGACCCGGCCGAGGTAGACGTTGCCGACCATCGAGCGGCCCGACTTGCGGGTCACGTAGTGCTCGACCAGGGTCGGGCCCTCAAGCACCCCGATCTGGGTCCGCTCGGCCCCCTCGGTGACGACCATGCGCCGCTCCGGCCCCTCCTCGCGGAGGATCCGCTTCTGCTCCTCGGTCAGCCCCGACGGGCGCCGCCGGCGGCCCTTGTCGGCCTGGCGGGCGCCCTCGCGGCGGGAGCGGGTCTCCAGGCGGGTCGAGCGCTCGGAGCCGGCGCCGCGGCCCCGCCCGGCTCCCTCGTCGCGACCCTCGGCCTTGTCCTTGTCGGCGTCGTCCCCATCGGGGCCGGCCGCGGCCACGTCGGCGTCGACGGCGGCCCGGCGGCCGCCTCTCCCCCGCCGGCGGCGGCCGGAGCCGCGCTCGCCGGCGGCACGGGTCCTGGCGCCGTCGGCGGCCTGGGGGTCGCCGACGGCCGGCTCGGCCTCGCCGTTGCCGGTGCGGACCTGCTGGGCCTCGCCGTTGCCGGTGCCGCCGCGCCGCCGCGACCTGGAGGGGCGGGAGGGCGCGGGCGCCTGGTCGCCCGCCGGGGCGTCGGGGGTGGCGGTGCCGGGGTCGCTCTGGGCGGTCGCGGCCCTCGACGACCGGCCGGTCGCGCCACCGGCCGTGGCGGACGAGCGCGAGCGCCGGGTGGGTTCGGCCTCGGCGGGGGCGGCGGGCCCGGTCGCCGCGGCGGGTCCGGTCAGGGTCGCCGTCTCGCCGCCGGCCGCACCGGCCGCGTCGGTCTGGGCGTCGCCGTCGGGCTGGCGTACCCGGGCCTTGGCGGCCGCCCGCCGGCGCCGCCGAGCCCGGGTCCTGGCCGACCCGCCGGCCGTGCTGGCGGCCTCGTCCTCTCCGGCGGCGGGTTCCGCGGCGTCCGGTGGGGTGCGGCCCGGGGCGGCTCCTTCGGCGTCCGGCGGTCCGGGGTCGGCCCCGGCGACCTCGTCGGCGGCGGCTGGGTCGGCCGCGGCCGCCGGGTCGGTGGCGCCCCGGCCCCGGCCACCACGCCGGCGCCGCCGGCCACCGGTCCGGGCGGCAGGACCGTCTCCGGCAGGACCGTCTCCGGCCGCCACGGCCCCGCCGCCATCCCCCTCGGCCTGGCCCTCCGGGCGCTCCGGGGCCGACGGCTCGCGCGGTGCCGGAGCGCTGGGCGGCTCGGCCGGGGCCTCGGTGCGGGCCGCCGTGGCCACCGGCGGGGCGGGGTCGTCGCTCGGGGGCAGCGCGGGGGGCGGGGGCCCGCCCGGGAACGAGGCGCCGGCCGACTCGACGGTGGTGACCCGGAACTGGGGCGGCGCGACCGGCTCGGTCGCCGGCGGCGGGAGGACCGGGGCGTCGGCCGGGGCCGCGGAGGCCGGGGGCGGGCCGCCCGGGAACGACGCGGCCCCGCGCGGGCGTCGCTGCGGGGCCGGGGAAGCGGGCTCGTCGCCGGTGGGCACGGTGGAGGTGGAGGTGGACGCGGAATCGGGGACGCTGGACTGCTCGCGAGCCTCGTCGACCCGCGCTTCGTCGGGGGAAGCCATCAATGCTCCTCTATCAAGCTCGGACGGGCGCCGTCGCGGGCGACCGCAAACCTTCTGCGCTCCAGAGGAGCGGCGGCTCCCCCGCCAGCGATGGGACGGCCACGATCACGGACCGGTACCTCCCTCCGGGCAAGCCCGGCACCACGGCACGTGGCCGGATGCCATGAGATGCCCCGGAAACAGCAGGAGGCGCCGAAAACGCCGTCGGGCCGCACCACCGGTTGGCATGGCGCAAGACTGATCAAGAGTCTGCCAGAACCGACAAGGTCCAGCAAAGATGTCGGCTACTCCGGGGGCCGGCTAGAGGAACCGGCGCATATGCACGTTCTCCAGGAGGCCGACGGCCAGAAACGTCGCCACCAGCGACGACCCGCCGTAGGAGACGAACGGCAGCGGGATCCCGGTGATCGGCATGATCCCGATGGTCATGCCGATGTTGACGAACGCCTGGAAGGCCAGCATGGTCACCGCCCCGGCGGCCAGCAGGGCGCCGAACGGGTCCCGGGCCACGGCGGCGATCCGCAGCCCCCGCCACAGGAGCAGGCCGAGCAGCGCGAGCAGCCCCATCGCCCCGGTGAACCCCAGCTCCTCCCCGATGACGGTGAAGATGAAGTCGGTCTTCTGCTCGGGCACGTACTGGAGGTTGGTCTGGGTGCCGCGCAGGTAGCCCTTGCCGGTGACGCCGCCCGAGCCGATGGCGATCAGGGCTTGTCTCGAGTTGTAGGTGAAGCCTTGTCCACCGTCGTCGGCGCTGGGGTCGATGAAGGCGGTCAGCCGCTCCTTCTGGTACTCGCGGAGCACGTTGAGCTTGAACATGCCGACCGTGCCGACCATCCCGACCAGGGCCAGGACCAGCAGCCAGCGCAGCTGGACCCCGCTGACCAGCAGGACCCCGAAGAGGATGGCCACGAACACCATGAAGGTCCCGAAATCGGGCTGGAGCAGGATCTCCCCGCAGACCAGGGCCATGGCGCCCAGCCCGGCGGCGAGCCGGCGCGGCCCCGGCGCCTCGCGGCGGGAGCCGAACACGGCGGCCAGGGTGACGATCATCCCGACCTTGGCGTACTCGGACGGCTGGAGCTGGTAGGCGCCGAGCTCGAACCAGGACTGGGCGCCGTTGGTGGCCGACCCCAGCGGGGTCAGGACCAGCCCGAGGGCGAGGACCACGGCCCCGAACACCACCCCCGCCCAGGCCTGGAGGCGGCGGTAGTCGACCACCATGGCCACGACCATGACGGCCAGCCCGAGCCCGAGGTTGAGCAGCTGGCGGCGCATGATCGACCCCTCGGGGAGCGCCTGGGCGCGGAGCCCGGCGAAGGTCGAGGAGTAGA
This sequence comes from Actinomycetota bacterium, assembly GCA_035550755.1. Lineage (GTDB taxonomy): Bacteria > Actinomycetota > CALGFH01 > CALGFH01 > CALGFH01 > CALGFH01. The sequence goes on from DASZON010000338.1 coordinate 3,615, forward strand.
TGGCCGCCAGCCCGAGCACGGTCAGGGCCACCGCGGCCAGCACCACCGTCGGGTCGAGGTGCCGCCAGGGGGCGCGCCAGGCCATCGGCCGGTCGCTGGCCTGCTCCCAGCCGAGCCGCGACACCCGGTCCGAGTAGGTTCCCCAGGACTCCTGCATCAGCCGCTCCGGTCCGCGCCGGCGGCCACCGGGGTCACCGGCAGGCCGAACAGCTTCTGGTAGATGGCCCTGGCCACCGGGGCGGCGGACTCGCCGCCGTGGCCGCCCTGCTCGACCATGACCACGACCACGTATTTCGGGTCGCCTACGGGGGCATAGGACGCGAACCAGGCGAACGGCGCCTGGGGCGGCAGGTCGGCGGTGCCGGTCTTGCCCGCGACCGGGAACCGGTCAAGGGGGAAGCCGGCGAACGCCGAGGTCGCCGTGCCCCCGGTCGGCACCGTGGCCAGGGCCTGGCCGACCGCGGTCAGGGCGACGCCGGGGACCTCGGCCACGCCCGCCACCCGAGGCTTGACCCGGCGCACCTCGCGGCCGCCGACCGGGTCGAGCACCGCCCGGGCGACGTGCGGCCGGTAGACGGTGCCGCCGTTGGCCAGCGCGCCGTAGCCGAGGGCCAGCTGCAGCGGGGAGACCTGCAGGTCGCCCTGGCCGATGGCGACGTTCAGGTTGTCGCCACCCTGCCAGCGC
>DASZON010000339.1:0-13053 GCA_035550755.1 Actinomycetota bacterium
GGGTCGGGCCCGAGCTGCTTCGACTGCTCAGGGCTGACGATGATGGCCTGGCGCCAGGCCGGGATCTCGCTCCCCCACTCCAGCGCTTCCCAGTACAACGTCGGCCGCCGCATCTCGGCCAGCGAGCTCCAGCCGGGCGACCTGATCTTCTACTACAGCCCCATCTCGCACGTGTCCATCTACATCGGCGGCGGGCAGCGCATCTCGGCCACCCATACCGGGGACTACGTGCGCGTCCAGTCGCTCGGCAGCAGCATCGTCGGCTACGCCCGCCCGAACGGCTAGACCCCCCAGTTCCCCCATACAGAAGGCCCGTCGAAGCCGGCGGGCCTTCTGTATTACACCGAGATGCCGATGCCGCCCCTGGTGTCGGCGCCGTAGCGCTCCTTCTCCCGCTCCAGGTCGAGCGGTCCGATGCGCTCGCGGGCGGACAGGGCGGCGGCGTCGAGCAGGTCGGCCGGGACCACCCAGGCGACCTCGAACTCCAGGCCGTCGGGGTCCTTGGCGTACAGGCTCTTGGTGGTGCCGTGGTCCGACGCCCCGGCCAGGGCGCCGGCCTCGGCCAGCCGGCCGGCCAGGCGCTCCAGCTCGCCCAGGGTGTCGACCTCCCAGGCCAGGTGGTAGAGGCCGACGGTGTGGCGCCCGGCCTCCGAGGGGCCGGCCCCGGGACCGATCTGGAACAGGCCGAGGTCGTGGTCGTTGGTCGAGCCGGGTGCCTGGATGAAGGCGGCCGCCCCGCCCATGGTCATGACGACCTCGAAGCCGAGCACGTCGCGGTAGAAGGCGACGCTCCGCTCCACGTCCCGCACGTACAGCACGGCGTGGTTCAGCCGGAAGATGGGCATGGTCCCTCCCTGTCATCGCACCTGGGACTCACTCTACGTATCGTTGCCCCATGCCGCCGCAGCCAGGCCCGGGCCGGTCGCGGGCCGTCAGCGGGACCTCGGTCGGGATGTTCGCCATCGTGGTCCTCATCTGGCTGCTGTCCCTGGTCGTGGTCGCCCTGCCCGCCTACGGGGCGGCGCTGCTGGCCGGCTGGGAGCCGGTCACGGTCACCATCCTGGCCTGCGCCGCCTGGACGGCCAGCGCCGTCCTGGTCGTGGCCCGGCCGGTGGAGGCGGGGCTGGCCCGGCTGCTCTACCGCAGCCTGCGCCGGCCGCGCCCGGCCGAGCTGGCCCGGATCGCCCCGGCCCTGGAGCGGGTCTGCCGCCGGGCCGGGGTCGACCCGGGCCGCTACCTGCTCCGGGTCGAGGACAAGCGGCAGGTCAACGCCTTCGCCCTCGGCGGCCACCTGCTGGCCGTGACCCGCACGGCCCTGGAGCTGCCCGACGACCTGCTGGAGGCGGTCCTGGCCCACGAGCTCGGCCACCACCGCCACCTGCACCCGCTGGCCATCATCCTCGGCTGGTGGTACCTGCTGCCGTTCGAGGCCGGTGACCGGCTGGTCCGGGCCATCCGCCGGGTCACCAGGTGGCTGGCCCGCAGCTTCGGCCGGCTCAGCGACCGCACCGGCGGCCTGGCCGGCGGCCGGGGCCCTGAGGGCGCCCTCGGCATGCTGGTGCTGCTGGTCCTGCTGGCGGTCCTGGTGGTGGCCGGGACCGTCCTGGTGGTCGTGCTGGGGGTGGTCTGGCTGCCCCTGGCCCTGCTCGTCCAGCTGGCCAGGGTCCTGTCGGCCGCCCTGGCGCGGGCCGGGGAGAAGGCCGCCGACCGCCACGCCGCCGAGCTCGGCTACGGCCCAGCCCTGATCCAGGTGCTGGGACTGTTCCTGCAGGTCGAGCGCTCCGTCCCTCCTCCCAGGGGCATGGCCGCCCTGCTCCGCTCCCATCCCTCCAGCCAGTCTCGGATCGACGCCATCACACAGACGTTGCATCTTCGAGCATCAACGATATATCGTTAAGTCGCTGCAACCAACAAGGAGGTGATGCAGCATGCGACGACACAACGTTCCGCACGAGCCTGGCCACCCGCTCCACGAGGCGTGGCTGGGCCACCACGGGGCCTTCGGCCATTTCGGGCCGGGCCGCCCGCCCTTCCCGCCCCTGCCACCCGGCCCCTGGGGCCACCGCGGCCGGGGTCGGGGCCACGGCCGGCGCGGCCGCGGCGACGTCCGGGCCGCGATCCTGGCCCTCCTGGCCGAGCGGCCGATGCACGGCTACGAGATGATCCAGGAGCTGGAGGCCCGGACCGGCGGCGTCTGGCGGCCGAGCCCGGGGTCGGTCTACCCGACCCTCCAGCTGCTCGAGGACGAGGGCCTGATCGCCGGTGAGGAGGGCGAGGGCCGCCGCCGGTTCACCCTCACCGACACCGGACGGGCCGAGGCCGAGCGCCAGGGCCAGCGGGCCCCCTGGGAGGAGGTCACCGCCGGGGTCGCCCCGGCGGCCTGGAACCTGCGCGACGCCATCGCCCAGACCGCCCAGGCGGCCTGGAGCGTCGGCTCGGCCGGCTCCGAGGCCCAGCAGGGCCGGGCCCTCGAGGTCCTCAACGACGCCCGGCGTCGCCTGTACGCCATCCTCGCCGAGGACGACCAGGCGGGCGCCGAGGCCGACGCCGACGACGACGACGAGGCCGAGGCCTAGCCCGCCGGCGCCGGGCGGACGGTGACGGCCACGCCCCGATGGTCGCTGGCCGTGCCGTCCGTGGCCGCGAACTCCGAGGCGGCCAGGTCGGGCGAGAGCCACAGGTAGTCGATCCGCCGATCCGGGCGGTCCGACGGCCAGGTCAGCTCGTCGGCCCGGCCGCCGCCGCCGGCCGCGAAGGCGTCGGTCAGGCCGGCCGCCCGCACCAGGGCGATCTCGGCCGACGCCGGCTCGGCGTTGAAGTCGCCGAGCAGCACGGTGCCCGGCCTCCCGGCGGCCAGCTCCAGCAGCCGCGGGAGCTGGGCCAGGCGGACCCGGGTGCCGTCCAGGCCCTCGCTGTGGTGGAGGTGGGTGACGACCACGTCCAGGCGCCGCCCCGACCCCAGGTCGATCCCGACCCGCAGGGCGCTGCGGGCCAGGGGCACGCCCTCGCGGGGCAGCCGCACCACCTCGCCGCCGACGATCGGGTACCGGCTGAGCACGGCGTTGCCCCAGATCGCGTCCGAGGCGCCGGCGAAGCGGGCGTGGGGCATGCGCAGCCGCCGCTGGAGCCAGCCGAGCATGTCGGTGGAGCCGTTGACGTACCAGCCGCGGGAGACCTCCTGGAGGCCGACGACCTCGGCCCCGGAGGCCTCGATGGCGCGGGCCACCCCGTCCAGGTCGCTCCAGCCGCGCACGTCGAAGCCGAAGTGCAGGTTGTAGGAGAGGACCCGCACCGCCCCCTCGGCCCCCGGCCGCCCAGCCGGGGCCGGCACCGGGTCGGGCGCGGTCACCCAGACCAGCGCCGGGACCAGCAGCAGCCCCACCCCGAACGCCACCGCGACCACCCCACCCCGCCCCGTCCCCACTCCCGGCCCCGCTCCGGACCTCATTCTTGGCCCCACTCCCGGCCCCGCTCCCGACCCCACTCCTGGCCGTGCTCCCGACCCCGCCGCGTGTTCCGCCGCGTGTTCCGCCGCGTGTTCCGCGGCTCGGGGCCTCCTTCCCTTGGCCGAGAGCGGTCGCTCTCCCCCAACCCAGCGGGCCGCCGCCGCGGCCAGGCCCAGCAGGGCCCCGGCCAGGAACAGCAGCGGCCCGTTGCCGGCCGCCAGCACCATGTCGTAGGCGGCGTAGTAGCCGAACCCCAGCAGGATGAACAGCCCCATGCCGGCCGTCCAGGCGGCCCCCAGCCGGACCAGCCCGTCCCGGCCGCCCTGGCCGGAGCCGCCGCCGAGGGCGGGCGCGGTGGCCCGGCCGACGATCACCACCAGCAGGACGGCCGCGGCCGCCTGGCCGAGCAGGCCGGAGACCACCGCCGCCTCGTCCGCCAGGGCCACGGCAACGGCCAGCCCGGCCAGGGCCGCGGCCACCACCGGGGTACGCACCTCCCCGGCCAGGGCGGCCAGCGCCCCGACGGCCAGGGCGGCCACGTTCGCCACCATCACCAGCGCGAACGCCTGCAGCGGCGAGCGGCCGCCCAGCACCGCCTGCCAGCCCAGGTTCTGCCAGACCAGGGCATGCAGGAACAGCGCCGGCCCGATCCCGGCCAACGGCAGCACGGCCGCCAGCCCCCGGTCCGGGCCTCCCGGCGGGTCCGGGTCGGGCAGCCGGCGGAGGGCCCACAGGGCGGCCCCGGCCAGGACGGCGGCCAGGGCGACCGTCCAGCCCGTGACCGACCAGGCATAGTCCCAGCTCCCGAACAGGCCGGCCAGGGCGGTGTCGAGGGCCAGCCCGGCCAGCAGGGCCAGCCCGAACCCGCGGCCGTCACGGCGCAGCCACAGGGGGACGAACCACAGGAACAGCACCACCCCCACCGGGGCCAGCAGCCAGCGGATGATGGCGTCGGGGACGAGCTGGACGGCGAGGCGGGCCAGGGCGACCCCGGCCGCGCTCACCACCAGGGCCCGGCCCCGCCCGAGCAGCCGGGCCACCGGCGCGGCCAGCAGCCCGAGCGCGACCACGCAGCCGGCGAACAGGGCCAGGCTGGCCAGGGACCCGCCGAGCCGGTCCCGGTACACCCCGACCAGGGTCGACACCATCAGCCGCAGCAGCTGCAGGCCGGCGACGACGGTGAGGACGGGCAGGAGGAGCTCGGCGGCGGCCACCGGGACGCGCCCGCCCGAACGCGGACGCAACGGGGCCTGGATGGTCATCACCGCCGTAGCGTCCCACAGAGGACTACGGACCTGGGACTACCCAAAATGCGGCTAGAGCCTCCCCGCGACCCAGGCTAGGGTGTCGTGCGGGTGTCGTCGCAGAGGGGGGAAGGGGGGCCGGCGCGACCCGATCCTGACAATCCGAACAGCGGGGGAGTTTCTGCATGCGTATCTCCATTCGTCGGGCCGGCGCCGTCGCCGGCCTGCTCGCGCTGGCGGCGGTGACCGCCTTCGGCGGCGCCGCCACCGCCGCGCCCGCCAGGACCGCCAACAGCGGTTCGAGCGGGCCCGGCGGCCTGACGGTCGTCGCCGGCGGGCTCGACAACCCGCGCGGCATCGGCTTCGGACCGGACGGGGCCTTGTACGTGGCCGAGTCCGGGTCGGGCGGGACCGGGGCATGCGTCCCCAGCCCCGAGGGCGGCGAGGCCTGCTTCGGCCGCACCGGTGCCGTGACCAGGATCACCAAGCGGTCCCAGCACCGGGTCCTGACCGGCCTGCCGTCGGTCGCCGAGGAGGGCGGCGTGGCCGCGTCCGGCCCGGTCGACCTCGGCTTCTCCGGCTGGACGGGCTACCTGCTGGTCGGCAACCCGGGCGGCGGCACCGACACCCGCAAGCAGCTCGGCCCGGGGGCCAGCCGCTTCGGCAAGCTGCTCAAGGTCGACCTGCGCGGCATCCGGGCGGTGGCCGACTTCCCGCGCTTCGAGGAGAACAACAACCCCGACCAGGGCGCCGGCGCCCAGCCCGGCCTGGAGATCGACAGCAACCCCAACGGGCTGCTGGTCGGCCGCAGGTCCCAGCTGGTGACCGACGCCGGCGGCAACGACCTGCTCAAGGTCGACCACAAGGGCCGCATCAGCGTGGTCGCGGTGTTCCCGCCGCGGCTGGTCGACGCCCCGCCTGGCATCCCCGACCTGCCGCCCCAGATCCCGATGCAGGCCGTGCCGACCTCGGTCGTCAAGGGCCCGGACGGCGCCTGGTACGTCGGGCAGCTGACCGGCTTCCCGTTCCCGGTGGGCGGGGCCAACGTGTGGCGGGTCGTGCCCGGCCACACGCCCAAGGTCTTCGCCGCCGGCTTCACCAACATCATCGACATCGCCTTCGACAGGCACGGCCGCCTGTACGTGCTCGAGATCGCCACCAACGGCCTGCTGTCGGCCGGCGAGAACGAGCTCCCGCAGGGCCGGCTGGTCCGGGTCAACCGTGACGGCAGCCGCACCACCCTGGCCCAGGAGGGCCTCAACGCCCCCGGCGGGTTCGTGCTCGGGCACGGCGCCGCCTACATCACCAACAACAGCATCCTCTCGGACGCCGGGCAGGTCGTGAAGGTCCGCATCTAGGGCCGGCCGACCACGGGCCCGGGCGGGACGCCGCCCGGGCCCGTGCCGTCAGTAGAGCACCGAGATGTGCACGTGGTCGTCGTGGCGCAGGGTTGGGTTGCAGTTGCACGGGTCGGAGGGGTGCCGGTAGCCGTGCCAGCCGCGGCTGCGGGTCCAGATGCGGCCGTTGAAGATCACGTACTTGACGTCAAGGGCATAGGCGTTGGCCACCGCCCAGTTGGCGATCCGCCACCCCAGGGAGCGGTTGCTCCAGGTCATCACGTCGATGGCCCGGCCGTAGGGGTGGTCGCTTCCCGGCACCGACCCGTACGGCCGCCAGCCGCCGATCGAGTGGACGTCGAAGATCCGCTCCACCAGCCCGTAGACGCGCTTGGCGGTCGGGGTCAGGTAGTTGTAGCTGGCCGTGTTGGGGCCGCCGCCCACCTGCCCGCCGTCGTCGTCGCCGTGGACGTCGTTGTCGGCGGCCGCCCGCTGCCTGGCCAGGCGGGCCAGCCGGGCCTTGCGGGCCCGCTCGGCGGCGCGGCGGCGCGCCGCCTCCTCGGCCTTGATCTTGCGGATGAGCCGGGCCGACCGGGCCCGGAGCGAGCCCTGGCGCGACTGGAGGGAGTCGATCTTGCGCTCCAGTGCCTCCTTGGCGGCGGCCCGGGCGGCCCGGACCGCCGCCAGCTCGGCCGCCCGCTCCTGCATCCGCGCCCGCTCGGCGGCGGCCTCCTGCTCGGCCTCGACGGCCCGGCGGCGGGCCGCGTCGGCGGCCACCTTGGCGTCGACCAGCGCCTGGAGCTCGGTGTTGGCCGCCTGGGCCACGTTGTCGAGCAGCTTGGAGCGGTCGAGCAGGTCGCCGACGTTGTCGGCGTCGACGACCAGGGTGAGCATGGCCGAGGCCCCGCTGTTGACGTAGGTGGCGTAGGCCCGCCGGTCGATCACCGCCTGCTGGGCCTGGACCTCCAGCTTGGCCCGCCTGGCCTCCAGCACCGCCTGGCGGCGCTTGGCCTGAGCGGCCTGGAAACGGCGCTGGGCCTCGGCCAGGGCGGCCTGGGCGGCGGCCACGTCCTGGTCGGCCTGCTCGAGGGCGGCGGCCACGTCGGCCGCGTCCGAGCGGGCGTTCTCCAGCACCTTGCGGACACGGTCGAGCTTGCGCTGGACCTGGGACAGCTCGCTCCGGTCCCCGGGACCGGCCGAGGCCGGCGCGGCCAGCAGGGGCGCCAGCAGGGCGGCGACGAGCGCGAGGACGACGAAACGCCGCCGCAGAGCGGCGGAAGGGCACGCAGACGACAACAAGGCGGCCTCCGTGGGGAAGGAGACGGAAGGCACGTCGAACGGCCGCGAACGCTACCCCAGCCGTTCGGGAAAGTGTGGGACGTTGACGAAAGTCCCGGGAGGGAACCGGACGACCCCGCCGGATCAGTCGGGACGGGATCCGATTGGGGCAGGACGGGACCGGGTCAGGGCCAACCGGGACCGGATCGGGACGGACCGGGGACAATGCTCCTCGTGGAACCGGACCAGCTGGTGGAGGACTGCGGGCGGGCCGTGGCCGGCGTGCTGCGGGAGCTGCTCGGCGACGACCTGGTGGCCGCCTACCTGATCGGGTCGGGGGCGCTGGGCGGGGCGTCGGCCGCCCAGAGCGACGTCGACGTGGTCGCCGTCTGCGCCGCCCCGCTGGCCAGGGACGTGGAGCGGGCGCTGGTGGCCAGGCTGGGCGAGCTGGCCATGACCTGGCCGCTGCAGGGCCTGGAGCTCGTGCTCTACACCCGGGCGGCGGTGGCCGACCCGGCCAGGGCCCCGCGCTGGGAGCTGAACCTGAACGTCGGCCCGGGCATGGACGACCACCTGGCCCGCGACCCGGCCGCCGACCCGCCCCACTGGTTCGTGCTCGACCTGGACATCCTCCGCGGCCACGGCCGCACCCTTGCCGGCCCACCGCCCGCCGAGCTGGTCGGCCCGATCCCCCGCCGGCGGGTCCTGGAGGCGGTCCGCGAGTCCCTGCGCTGGCACAGCGAGCACGAGCCCAGCCTGTCCCAGTCGGTCCTGAACGCCTGCCGGGGCTGGCGCTTCACCACCGAGGGCGTCTGGTCCTCCAAGCGCGACGCCGCCACCTGGGCCCGCGGCCGCACCGACGACCCGGTCCTGCTCGACGCCGCCCTGGCGGTCCGCGCCGGCGACCACGCCCGCCCCCTCGACCCGGCCCGCGCCGCCGCCTTCACCCGCCAGGTCCTGGAGCGGGTGGAACGCGAGCTGGGCCTGTTCGAGACCCGGCTGCTGGAGGAGGCCCCGGTGATCCCCGCCCCCGACGGCGCGGCCGTGCGGCCGCTGTGCACCCTCGGCGGGACGGCCAGCTTCGCCCAGTTCCGGCTCGAGCCCGGCCAGGTGGCCCTGGCGGTGTCGCACGAGACGGTCCAGGAGATCTGGTATGTGACCCGCGGGGCCGGGGAGCTCTGGCGCCGGCAGCCGGGGCGCGAGGACACCACCGTGGCCCTGCGGCCCGGGGTGTGCCTGACCATCCCGCTCGGCACCACCTTCCAGTTCCGGGCCGCCGAGGGCGGCGAGCCCCTCGAGGTGGTGGCCGTCACCGTGCCCGGCTGGCCGGAGGCCAGCACCACCGAGGCCCGGCTCGAGGACGGCCCCTGGCCGCCCACCCCGTAGACTCCCCGGGCATGGAGCCGCGGATGTACGGGGAGCTGGCCGGGTGGTGGCCGCTGCTGTCGGCGCCGGCGGTGTACGCCGAGGAGGCCGGGATCTACCGGCGGCTGCTGGCCGAGGCGGCCGACCGGCCGCCCGAGACGGTGCTGGAGCTGGGGTCGGGCGGCGGCAACAACGCCTCCCACCTCAAGGCCCACTTCCGGATGACCCTGGTCGACCTGTCCCCCGGCATGCTCGAGGTCAGCAGGGAGCTGAACCCGGACCTCGAGCATGTCCAGGGGGACATGCGCACCGTCCGGCTGGGCCGGACCTTCGACGCCGTGTTCGTCCACGACGCCGTCAACTACATGACCACCGTCGAGGACCTGCGGGCGGCCATGGAGACGGCGTTCGTCCACTGCCGGCCGGGCGGGTCGGCCCTGTTCGCCCCCGACCAGCTGCGTGAGACCTTCCGGACCGGCACCGACCACGGCGGCCACGACGGCGACGGCCGCGCCGCCCGGTTCCTGGAGTGGACCTGGGACCCCGACCCGCTGGACACCACCTGCACGGTCGACTACGCCTACCTGCTCCGCGAGGCCGACGGCTCGGTCCGGGTCGCCTACGACCGCCACGTCGAGGGCCTGTTCCCGCGCGCCACCTGGCTGTCGCTCCTCACCGGCACCGGCTTCCAGGCCCGATCGGTCCCGGTCGACCACTCCGAGCTGGAGCCCGGCACCTACGAGGTGTTCGTGGCCACCCGGCCGGGCGGCTAGGCCGCCGCCGTCACCGGGGCGTCCCAGTCGATGTGGTGGTTGTAGATCCAGGCCATCGAGCGGTCGGTGACGAGCAGCTTGAAGACCAGGGGCAGCGCCAGGTCGCGGATCACCCGGCCGAGGAGGCCGGGGGTCTTGGCGCTGGAGGTGCGGGCGCCCTGGGCGACGATCCGCTCGACCCGGCCCCGGCGGCGGTGCTCGTAGGCGGCCAGGGCCTCGGGGACCGACGGGAGGTCGCGCAGGCACTGGGCCAGCACCACGCCGTCCTCGGCGGCCATGGAGGCGCCCTGGCCGGAGGTGGGCGCGGGGGCGTGGGCGGCGTCGCCGACGATCACCATCGGGCCCCGGTGCCAGGTCGGCACCTTCTGGAGGTCGTGGGTGTTGTCGGCGGCCAGCTCGAGCCGGCCGGCCTCGACCAGGTGGGCGGCCGGACCGGCGTCGCCGGCGAACAGCTCCACCAGCTGGCGGCGCCACTGGTCGGCCGAGGTGGCGGCCCGCTCGTCGGCGGTCACGGCCGGACGGGGGACGTTGGCGAACCACACGGTGCCGCCGGCCGGGTCGGCGACGTAGCCGAAGAAGGCCCGCCGGCCGAAGATCATGTGCCAGGCGCCCGGCTCCAGGTCGTCGCCTGCGCCCGGGGTGTAGCCGCCGAAGTTGACCAGGCCGACGTAGCGGCCCTCGGGTGCGGCCGGGTCGAGCAGCCGGCGGGTCAGCGAGTGGACCCCGTCGGCCCCGACCAGCAGGTCCCCGGTGGCCGTGCCGCCGTCGGCGAAGGTGGCCACCACCCCGCCGGCGGCCGTGGGCTCGGCCCCGACCAGGCGCCGGCCGTGCTCGACCCGGACCCCGTGGGCCACCGCCTCGTCGTGGAGGGCCTGGTAGAGACGGGCCCGCTTGATGGTGTGGCTCACCGTCCCGTCCGGCAGGACGCCGCCGTTGCTGACCGCGCCCAGGCGGCGGCCGGTGGCGCTCAGCAGCAGGTTGATCGGGGTCGGGAACCCGGCGGCCAGCACCGGCCCGGCGGCCCCGATGGCCCGCAGGGCGTCGAGGCCGTTGGTGGCCACGGTCAGGTAGGAACCGGCCTCGCCGTCCGTGGGGACGTGGGCCTCGTAGACGGCCGCTTCGATGCCGGCGCGACGGAGCGCCATCGCGGTGACCGGGCCGGCGACGCCGCCCCCGATGATCAGTGCCTTCATCCGAGCTTCCCTCCCGAGATAGTTCGTTCGGACGAACGAACTATAGGCTACACTGTCGGGCATGACAAGCGCCCGGGATCGTGAGCGGCTGCTGGAGGAGCTGGCCCTGGCCGGCCGGGCGATGAGCGCGGCCACGGTGATGTTCCACAGCACGGTGGCGGCCCGTCAGGGGCTCAGCGCCACCGAGGAGAAGGCCCTCGACCTGCTGGAGCGGTTCGGCCCCCTGACCGCCGGCGAGCTCGCCAAGCGGTCCGGGCTGGCCCCGGCGTCGGTCACCGGGCTGGTCAACCGCCTGGAGCGCAAGGGCTTCGCCCGGCGCATCGCCCATCCCAGCGACCGGCGCAGCATCCTCATCGAGATCGACCCCGAGCGGGTCTACGCCTCCATGGCCCCGCTGTTCGCCGACTGGTTCGGGTCGCTGGAGGAGCTGTGGGCCGGCTACAGCGACGAGCAGCTCGAGCTGATCGTCCAGTTCATGAACGAGGCCGCCCGCCGCCAGAACGAGGCCACCGCCCGCCTGACCCACGACGACCAGTGAATCGCCGGAGGGGTCTGGGGAACCCCAAGGGGGTGCCCCAGTGAATCGGATCACCACCGTCGGAGTGCTGGCCATGGGGACGGCGGCTGGGCTGCTGCTCTCGCTGTACGGGCCGGCCATGCCCGAGCTGCAGTCGCGGTACGGCATCGGCGAGGGGGCGTCGGCGCTGGTGCTCAGCGCCCACTTCCTCGGGGCCATGACCGGAATCGCCTGGTGGGGACTGGAGCGGCGGCTCGCCTCGCGCACCTGGCTGACCACCGGTACCGGCCTGGTGGCCGCCGGGGCGGCCGCGATCGCCTTCGCCCCGGCATGGCCGGTGGTGCTGGCCGGCGCCTTCGGCCTCGGGGTCGGCTTCGGGGCGATCGTGGTCGAGATCAACGTGCTGCTGGCCGAGGGGTTCGGGGATCGGGCCGCAGCCATGCTCAACCTGCTCGGGGCCACCTTCGGGGCCGGTGCCGTCGCCGGACCGCTGATCCTGGCCGCCACCGGCGGCTACCAGGTGCCGTTCTGCGCCGGGGCCCTGCTGGCTGCCGGCGCCCTGGCCCTGGCCCGCGACCTGCCCCGTGCCGCCCCGCCAGCCGACGTGGTCCGGCCGCCCACATCGCCCGCCCTGGTCGCCGGGTTCGTGGCCGTGGTCGCGCTGTATGTCGGCACCGAGAGCGGCATCGGCGGCTTCGAGGCGTCAAGCCTGCTGGCCGGCGGCGCCGGGGCGGCCGCGGCGGCCAGCTGGACGGCCGCCTACTGGGCCGCCCTGACCACCGGCCGGCTCCTGGCCATCCCGCTCGCCCTGCGGGTCGCCCCGGCGACGCTGGCCGCCGGGTCCCTGCTGGCGGGGGCGTGCGGACTCGCCCTGGCCCACGTCCCCGGGTTCGCGGCCGCGGCCTACACCCTGACCGGGCTGGTCCTCGGGCCGGTGTTCCCGACCGTCCTGGCCTGGCTGGCCGTCGTGGCGCCAGGATCGCGGACCTCGACGGCCATGGTGTTCGCGGCCGGCCAGCTGGGCGGGATCTTCCTCCCGGTGGTGATCGGCCGGCTGGTCGACGCCCGCTCCCCGGCCGTGATCCCGAGCGCCGTGCTCGGCGTGGCCCTGTGCTGCCTTGGCGCGGTCCTGCTGCTGCGCCGCCCGGCCGGCCGGGCCCTGGCGCGGGCCGCGAGCGAGCCGGTCAGCCCGAGCGGCGGTCCCGGGCCATCGCCCGGTAGACGTTGATCAGGGCTTCCTTCTGGTCGTCGGAGAGGATCGGGTCGGTGCGGATGGCCGACTCGACCGACGACCCGGTGGCCGCGGCCCCGCCAGCCTCGGCGACGTCCTCGAGCAGCCCGGCCTGGACGAGCAGGGTCTCGGCCGAGACGTTGAGGGCGTCGGCGATCGCCTTGAGGACCCGGACCGAGGGCTGGTGCAGGCCCCGCTCCAGCTGGCTCAGGTAGGGGTTGGAGACCTCGGTCATCTCGGCCAGCTCCCGCAGCGAGAGGTCGGCCAGCTTGCGCTGGGTCCGGATGAAGGAGCCGAGGGCCTCCATCTGCGACTTCCAGGGGTCGTTCATGGATCGCAGGGTAACACTTGACAAACCATCGGTGTGCTAAGTATAGTTTGCACGCACCAGGAACCACAACCGGAAAGGAACCGAACCTTGGCTACCACCAAGACCGCCACCGACGACCTGCAGGGCCAGGTCCTCGACACCATCCGCAAGGGGCAGGAGGCCGTCGTCGACGGTCTGCGCAGCTGGACCGAGGCCGCCGAGCAGTTCGTGCCCAAGACCGCTGCCTGGCCGGGCGCCGAGCGCTACCCGTCCCCCGCCGAGTGGGTCGACACCGCCTACGACTTCGCCGCCGAGCTGCTCAAGGCCCAGCGCGAGTTCCTGCACAAGGCCATCGAGGT
>DASZON010000340.1:0-7726 GCA_035550755.1 Actinomycetota bacterium
CGCAAGGTGGTCGTCACCAAGGACGAGACGACCATCGTCGAGGGCCAGGGCGACGCCGAGGACATCAAGGGCCGGGTCAACCAGATCCGGACCGAGATCGAGAACACCGACTCCGACTACGACCGCGAGAAGCTCCAGGAGCGGCTGGCCAAGCTGGCCGGGGGCGTCGGCGTGATCAAGGTCGGCGCGGCCACCGAGGTCGAGCTCAAGGAGAAGAAGCACCGCATCGAGGACGCCGTCTCCAACGCCCGCGCGGCGGTGGAGGAGGGCATCGTCCCCGGCGGCGGCGTGACCCTGCTGCGGGTCCAGGAGGCCCTCACCAAGGTCGACCTGACCGGCGACGAGGCGACCGGGGCGACGATCGTGCGCAAGGCGCTCGAGGAGCCGCTGAAGCAGATCGCCGCCAACGCCGGCCTCGAGGGCGGCGTGGTGGTCGAGAAGGTCCGCAGCCTCGACCCGGGTCAGGGCCTGAACGCGGCCACCGGCGAGTACACCGACATGTTCAAGTCGGGGATCGTCGACCCGGCCAAGGTCGTCCGTTCCGCCCTGCAGAACGCGACCTCGATCGCCGGCCTGTTCCTGACCACCGAGGCCGTCGTGGCCGACAAGCCGGAGAAGGAGAAGGCCCCCGCCATGCCGGGCGGTGGCGGCGACATGGACTTCTAGGTCCACCTCCACAGCTCCACTTCACGCGGACGGCGGTCCCCGGGCACCGGGGGCCGCCGTCCCGCTTGGTCCTAGACTGTCTGGGCATGGACGACCTGGACGCCAAGCTGGACGCCCTGCGGCGGGAGCTCGCTTCCGCCGGCGGGGTGATGGTGGCGTTCTCGGGCGGGGCCGACTCGGCGTTCCTGCTGGCCGTGGCCGGCCAGGCCCTCGGCGAACGGGCGGTCGCGGCCACCGGCGTCTCGCCCAGCCTGGCCGAGACCGAGCTGGCCGACGCCCGGGCCCTGGCCGCCGAGCTGGGCGTGCGCCACCTGGTGGTGACGACCCACGAGGGCGAGCGGCCCGGGTACCTGCGCAACGGCCCCGACCGCTGCTTCTTCTGCAAGGACGAGCTGTTCGAGGTCCTCGGCCCGCTGGCCGCGGCCGAGGATCTGGCCCTGGCCGTCGGCACCAACACCGACGACCTGGGCGACCACCGGCCCGGGCAACGGGCCGCGGCCGAGCACGGGGTGCTGACCCCGCTGGTCGCGGCCGGGTTCTCCAAGGCCGAGGTCCGCGCGGCGTCGCGCCGCATGGGGCTGCGCACCGCCGACAAGCCGGCCGCGGCCTGCCTGGCCTCCCGGGTCGCCTACGGGGTCCAGGTCACCCCGGCCCGGCTGTCCCGGGTCGAGCGGGCCGAGGCCCTGCTCCGCTCCTTCGGCCTGGCCCAGCTCCGGGTCCGCGACCACGGCGACCTGGCCCGGGTCGAGGTCCCGCTCGACGCCCTGGCCGGGCTGGTCGAGCCCGGGCGCCGGGCCCGGCTGGTCGCCGGCCTCCACGACCTCGGGTTCACCTGGGTCACCCTCGACCTGGAGGGCTTCCGCTCGGGGTCCATGAACGCCACCCTCGGGGGATCCGGGGGGCTCAAGCCTAGCCCCCCGGCGAACGGGGACCGGCCGTGAGGCGGGTGGTCCACTGCACCCTCCCGCCCGAGCTGGTCCACCGGCCCATCCTCCACGACCTGGTCCGGGCGACCGCGGCGGTGGTCAACGTCCGCCGGGCCAACGTCGACGTCGAGTCCGGCGTCGCCTGGTTCCTCCTCGAGCTCTCCGGCCCCGAGGACGAGCTAGCGCGAGCCGAGACCTGGCTGGTCGACCACGGCGTCACCGTGCAGCCGATCCAGGCCTGAGCCGTCGGTCGCCGCCGGCTCCCCGGCGCCGGGTCGTGGGGCCCGCAGGGCCACGGCGACGGCGGCCAGGACGAGGACGACGGCGGCGGTGAGCACGGCGCCGGAGATGCCGTCGACGAAGGCCTGCTGGGCGGCGTCGACCAGGCGCCTGCCGGTGTCGCCGAGCTGGTCGAGCGCCGGGGACTGGGTGAAGGCGATGGAGCGCTGGGCCCCCTCGGCGACCTGGGCGGGCAGGCCCTTGACGACCTCGGCCATGGCGTCGCGGTACTGCTGGTTGAGGACGCTGCCGAGGATGGCGATGCCGAGGGCGCTGCCGAGCTCGCGGGCGGTGTCGTTGACGGCGGAGGCGACGCCCTGCTTGCTTGGCGGGAGCGAGGCGGTGATGGCGGTGGTGGCCGGCGTGCCGGCCAGGGCCATCCCGGCGGCGAACAGGACCAGGCCGCTGGCGAACCGCCAGTAGCGCATCTCGACGTCGACCTGGGAGATCACCGCGAAGCCAAGGGCCATCAGGACGAGACCGGTGGGGGCGAGGCGGCGGAAGCCGACGCGCTGGGCGATGAGGGGAGCGCGGCGGGCCAGCGGGATCAGCACCACGGGCAGGGGCAGCAGCGCCACGGCGGCCCGCAGCGGCGAGTAGCCGACCACGAACTGCAGGTACTGCAGGGCGATGAAGAAGAACCCGAAGGCCGCGAAGAACTGGGCGGTGATGGTCAGGGAGCCGGCGCTGAAGCCGCGCAGGCGGAAGAGTCGCGGGTCGAGCATCGGCTGGGCGGTCCGCAGCTCCCAGCCCACGAACGCCGCCCCGGCGACCACCCCGGCGGCGAGCGCGCCGATCGTCAGGGCGTCGGTCCAGCCGCGCTCGGGTCCCTCGATGATGCCGGTGACGACCCCGGCCACCGCGACCAGGGACAGGGCCGCGCCGACCAGGTCGAGGCGCGGCGGGTGCTCGTCGATCGAGCGGGGGACGAACGCGAGCGTGCCGGCGGCGGCCAGGAGCGCCAGGGCCACGTTGAGGGCGAAGAAGGAGTTCCACTCGTAGAACTCCAGCAGGATCCCGGTGCCGAACAGCCCGAGGACGGCGCCTCCGCCGGCGACCCCGACCCAGACCCCGATGGCCCGTGGCCGTTCCGCCTCGGGGAACGAGGTGGTGATGACCGACAGGGTGGTGGGCATGATCGCGGCCGCGCCAACGCCCATGAACGCCCGGACCACGATCAGCTGGGTGGGGTCGGTGCTGACCAGCCCGACGGCGGCCGCGGCGCCGAAGACGACCAGCCCGACGAGGAGCAGGCCCTTGCGCCCGTAGCGGTCCCCGAGGGCGCCGGCCAGCAGCAGCAGCCCGGCGAACACCACCGTGTAGGCGTCGACGATCCAGGTGAGCTGGGTCTGGCTGGCCCCGGTGTCCCTGGCCAGGCTGGGCAGGGCCACGTTGAGGCCGCTGACGGCGGAGACGACGGCCATCAGGGCGACGGCCACGACGGCGAGGACGGCCCGGGTCCGCCTGGTCGACATGGCAGCGGGCAGGTGCTCCATCGGGCTACCTCCAGACCTCCGGTATTTCCACGAGCGAAGAAATGATATTCTTCAGTTGAGGAATTGTCAACGGGAGGTGGGCATGGCGTCAGGCGGCCGGGGGCGACGCCCGGCGGGCAGCGGTACGCGGGAGGCGATCGCGGCCGCGGCGCGGCGGCAGTTCGGCGAGGTCGGCTACCAGCGGGCGTCGCTGCGCAGCATCGCCGCCGAGGCCGGGGTCGACCCCCGGCTGGTGCTGCACTTCTTCGGCTCCAAGCAGGAGCTGTTCGCCTCGGTGGTCGAGCTCCCCTTTGACCCCGAGACCACCTTCGACACGCTCATGGCGGCGGGGGAGCAGGGCCTCGGGCGGCGGGTGGCGGAGTTCCTCTTCGGGATCCTCGACAGCCCCGAAGGCCGCAAGACGGCCACCGGGCTCATCCGGGCGGCGGCGTCGGAGGAGGAGGCGGCCGCGACCATCCGGGAGCTGGTGGCCCAGCGGCTGCTCCTGCCGCTGGCGTCGCGGGTCGGGCGCGACCGGCCGGAGCTTCGCGCCAGCCTGGTCGCCTCCCAGATCGTCGGGCTGGCCATGGCCCGCCACGTCGTGGGGCTCACGCCGCTCGCCACGGCGTCACGCGACGAGCTGGTCGCCGCCCTGGCGCCGGTCTTCGACCACTACCTCACCGGGCCGCTGACGTAGCCGACCGGGCGACCCCCGCCGCCGTCAGGACGCGGGGGGTGCGGCGGTGGGCTCGGGGCCGGCGCCGTCGCCCGACGGGCGGGAGACCCCGGCCGGGGCGGTGGTGGAGCCGATCACGGGGACGACCTGGCGGGCGGTGATGATCTCGTCGACCATGCCGTACTCCAGGGCCTGGTCGGCGCTCATGATGAAGTCGCGGTCGGTGTCCTTGGCGATCTTCTCGACCGTCTGGCCGGTGTGCTTGGCCATGATCTCGTCCAGCAGCTTGCGCAGGCGCAGGATCTCGCGGGCGTGGATCTCGATGTCGGCCGACTGGCCGCGGGCCCCGCCCGAGGGCTGGTGGATGAGGATCGTCGAGTGGGGCAGGGCGTAGCGCTTGCCCTTGGTGCCGCTGGCCAGGATCACCGCGGCGGCCGAGGCGGCCATGCCCATGCAGATGGTGGACACGTCCGGCTTGACGTACTGCATGGTGTCGTAGATGGCCAGCAGGTCGGTGATCGACCCCCCGGGCGAGTTGATGTAGATCGAGATGTCCTTGTCGGGGTCCTCGCTCTCCAGGTGGAGGAGCTGGGCCATGACCAGGTTGGCGATGGTGTCGTCGATCGGCGTGCCGAGGAAGATGATCCGGTCCTTGAGGAGCCGGGAGAAGATGTCGAACGAGCGCTCGCCACGGCTGGTCTGCTCGATGACGATGGGGACCAGGTTCGCATCGGCCATTGAGCAAACCTCCGGACGGGGACAGGGAGCCGACGCGAAGGGTACCAGCGCCAGGCCCGGTCCGGGGCGCTAGTGGGGATCGGCCGCGGCCAGGTTGGTGCGGGGGCCGCTGCCGGCGAGACCGGCAAGGTCGAGGACCCGCTTGAGCAGGTCGGCCTCGCCGACGCCGCGGGCCCGGCCGGCCTGGGTGACCCGGCAGCGGTGGACGGTGATGTAGGTCCGGGCGGGGGCGTTGGCCGTCCACTCCACGCTGCCCAGCAGGACGCTGCTGCCACTGGTCCCGCCCTCGCCGTTCCAGGGCTCGCTCCACACCTGGACCCCGCCGGGCCCGGCCGAGTACACCCCGCCGGCGGCCACGTCCTGCTCCTCGGCCGCCCGCAACAGCCGGATGGCCTGCTCCTCGGGGAAGACCAGCTCCACGGCTCGCTCCAGGGACTCGGGGACGGGCGGACCCCACTGCCATCGGATGTCCGCAGGGCCGGGTTGAGTGGTTCGCGACCCGATCCCGCCTCAGGAAGGCGGATTCTCCGCCGAATGAACCGATCGAGGCGGCGGGACGAACACCTGGCAAGCCGGCCACGTCCGCAGCAACTGCCGCCACGAGGAGGTCGCGCAGCACATGCCCGTCCAGCGCTTCGCTCAGGTCTTCGGAGCCGTCTACGTGCTCGTGGGCCTGCTCGGGTTCGCCTTCACCGGGTTCGGCGACTTCGCCGCCCCCTCGGACGACAAGCTCCTGTTGTTCGGGGTCAACCCGCTGCACAACATCGTCCACCTCGGCGTGGGGGCCCTCTGGCTGGCCTCCTCCCGCAGCGAGGCCAGCGCCCGCGCCGTCAGCACCCTCATCGGCGCCGTCTACCTGGTCGTCGGGGTCCTCGGGCTGTTCATCAACGGCGGCTCGGACCTGAACCTGCTCAACATCAACCAGCCGGACAACGCGCTGCATCTGGCGAGCGCGGCCCTCGGCCTGTACTTCGGGCTGGCCGGGCGCCGGACGGTGGCCACGGCCTAGAGCCGGGGGGGCCAGGCGGGCCGGGGGTTCCGGGGGGACCCCCGGCCCCCTCTCTGCCCACCCGTGATATAAGAGTGATATCACTCTTATATCACGGAGGACGGCATGGCCACCCGCGACCGCAAGCTTCTCGTCACCATCCCCGGCCTGCTGGCGGTGGCCATCTGGCTGCTGCTGGCGGTGGCCGGGGCGGCGCTGCTGATCGCCTCGCTCACCGGGGGGACGTCGTGGGCCGGGGTCGGGGCGGCCGCGCTCCTGGGCCTCCTGCTGCTGATCGCCCTCAACGGCTTCATCGTCGTCCAGCCCAACCAGGCCAAGGTGGCGACCTTCCTCGGCCGTTACCTGGGCACGGTCCGCCAGTCCGGCTTCCACTGGGTCAACCCCCTGACCCTCCGGCGCACCCTGTCGCTGCGGATCCGCAACCTCGACACCGACGTGCTCAAGGTCAACGACGCCAACGGCAACCCGATCGAGATCTCGGCCGTGATCACCTGGCAGGTCTCCGACGCCGCCCAGGCCGCCTTCGACGTCGAGGACTACAAGGCGTTCGTCGACATCCAGGCGGAGACGGCCGTGCGCCACGTGGCCAGCGTGTTCCCCTACGACAGCTACGAGGAGGGGCAGGAGTCGCTGCGCGGTGCCGCCGACCGGGTGATCGCCACCCTGCTGGCCGACCTCCAGGAGCGCCTCGACGTCGCCGGCGTCACCGTGCTCGACACCCGCCTGCGGCGGCTCGCCTACGCCCCCGAGATCGCCGCCGACATGCTCCGCCGCCAGCAGGCCGACGCCATCGTGGCCGCCCGCCAGCGGATCGTCGAGGGTGCGGTGGGCATGGTCGACCACGCCCTCAGCAGCCTCAGCGAGCGCGACATCGTGGACCTGGACGAGGAGCGCAAGGCGGCGATGGTCTCCAACCTGATGGTCGTCCTGGTCAGCGACCGCGGGGCACAACCGGTGGTCAACAGCGGCTCGCTCTACACCTGACCGGCCCATGGCGGACCGGAAGGTCTACCCGCTGCGGATCGACAAGCGGCTGTACGACGCCCTGGAGCGCTGGGCCGCCGACGACCTGCGCAGCGTCAACGCCCAGATCGAGTTCCTGCTCCGCGAGAGCCTGCGCCGGGCCGGCCGCCTTCCCGGGCGGGACGAGGACCGGGACCGCCCGAGCCGGGCCTAGCGGTCCATCAGGCCGCCCTCGTACGCCATCACCACCGCCTGGACCCGGTCGCGGGCCCCGAGCTTGGTCAGGACCCGCTTCACGTGGGTCTTGACCGTGTTCTCGGAGATGAACAGCGTCTCGGCCAGCTCCTCGTTGGAGAGGCCGCTGGCGATCGCGACCAGCACCTCGCGCTCCCGGTCGGTCATGTCGGCGAAGCGGGGGTTGGCGGTGCGGGCCGGCCGGCTCGAGAACCGCTCGATCAGCCGGCGGGTGACCGACGGCGACAGCAGCCCGTCCCCGGCGGCCACGGTGCGGATCCCCTCGAGCAGCTGCTCGGGCGGGCTGCGCTTGAGCAGGAACCCCGAGGCGCCCGCCTGGAGGGCGCTGAACACGTACTCGTCCAGCTCGAAGGTGGTGAGGATGAGGACCTTGGGCGGGTCGGGGGCGGCCGTGATCTGGCGGGTCGCCTCGATGCCGTCCAGCACCGGCATCCGCACGTCCATGACGACCACCTGCGGGCGGTCCCGGCGGGCGGCGGCCACCGCCTCGCGGCCGTCGGCGGCCTCCCCGACCACGGTCAGGTCGGGGGCCTGCTGGACGATCAGCCGGAGCCCGGCCCGCATGAGCTGGTCGTCGTCGACCAGGAGCACCCCGATCACCGGGGCACCCCCTTGGTGTTCCCCGGACCCCTCCGGATCAAGTCGGTGGCTCCCAGCCCAGCTCGGCGGTGACCACGAAGCGGCCCTGGCCGTCGCGGTCGATCCCGACCCGCCCGCCGTGCACGGCCGCCCGCTCGTG
>DASZON010000341.1:0-3297 GCA_035550755.1 Actinomycetota bacterium
GGCCCACCCGACCCGGGAGCGGCTGCGGGGGCAGCTGATGCTCGCCCTGTACCGGTCGGGCCGCCAAGCCGACGCGCTCGGCGCCTACACCCGGACCCGGGAGGTGCTGGCCGAGGAGCTGGGGATCGACCCCTCGCCCGAGCTGCAGCGGCTCCACCACCAGATCCTGGTCCAGGACCCGGCCCTCGAAGCCGCCGCCGCCGACCGGGACCAGCCCCGCCACAACCTGCCCGAGCGGCTCACCAGCCTGGTCGGGCGGGAGGGGGAGCTGCGCGACGTGGCCGAGCTGGTCGCCGGGCACCGGCTGGTCACCGTGACCGGGCCGGGCGGGGCCGGCAAGACCAGCCTGGCCGTCGCCCTGGCCGGGCGGCTGGCCGGCGCCTACCCCGACGGCGCGTGGCTGGTCGAGCTGGCTCCCCTGCGGGACCCGGCCCAGCTCGTCCAGGCGGTGGCCGTGGCCGTGGGCCTGACCGAGCAGGCCGCCGAGCCGGGCCGGCCGGGCCGGACAACGACCGAGCGGCTGGCCGCCCATGTCGCCGACAAGGGGCTCCTGCTGGTCCTGGACAACTGCGAGCACCTCGTCGAGGCGTGCGCCGCCCTGGCCCGGCGGCTGCTGGAGGCCGGGCCCCGGCTGCGGGTCCTGGCCACCAGCCGCGAGGTCCTCGGCGTCCCCGGCGAGGTGGTCTGGCCGATCCCGCCCCTCGCCTTCCCGGACGATCCCGGCCAGGCCGATCCCCGCAGCTCCCCCTGGGCCGTCCCCGGCGACCTCGGCCTGGCCGCCGCCGAGGCGGCTGCCCCGGCGGCGCTGGCCGGCTTCGACGCGGTGCGGTTGTTCGCCGAGCGGGCGGCCGCCGCCGACCCCGGGTTCGCCCTGGACGCGGCCAGCGGCCCGGTGGTGGCCGAGCTGTGCCGGCGCCTGGACGGCCTGCCCCTGGCCATCGAGCTGGCCGCGGCCCGGGTCCGGGCCCTGCCCCCGGCCGAGCTGGCGGCCCGCCTGGAGGACCGGTTCCGGCTGCTGGCCGGCGGCGCCCGGGCGCTCGACCCGCGCCAGCAGACCCTGCGGGCCACCGTCGACTGGAGCTGGGACCTGCTCGAGGAGCGGGACCGGCGCCTGCTGCGGCGGTTGTCGGTGTTCTCGGGCGGCTGGACGGTGGCCGCGGCCGAGGGGGTGTGCGGCGGCGACGGCCTGGAGCCCGACGAGGTCCTGGACGGCCTGTTCCGGCTGGTCGACCGCTCCCTGATCGTCCGGGGGGCCGCTCCGGGGGCCGCGGACGGCGACCCGGCCCGGTTCACCATGCTCGAGACCCTCCGGGCCTATGGGGCCGAGCGGCTGGACGAGGCCGGCGAGGCCGAGGCGGTGGCCGCCCGCCACACCGCCTGGTACCTGGCCCTGGCCGAGGAGGCGGCCGGCCACCGCACGGCCCGTCCCTGGCTCCGGCGGGTCGCCGCCGACTACGACAACCTGCGGGCAGCCCTGGACCGGGCGGTGGCCGCCCGCGACCCCGACACCGTCCTGCGGCTGGCCGGCGCGCTGGGCTGGTACTGGTGGACCGAGCGCACCATCGAGGGCCGACAGCGGCTGACCGACGCCCTCGCCCTGGCCGGCGGCCAGCCGCCGACCCCGCAGCTGGCCAGGGCCCTGCAGGCGGCGGCCATGGTCGAGGTGTCGCTCGACCCGACCGCGCGCACCGAGGCAACGGCCCGGGGCGCCCTGGAGCTGTTCGAGCGGTTCGGGGACCGCTCGGCGGCGGCGTTCTGCAAGCTGCTGCTGGCCTGGACCGAGCTGCAGCGCGCCGGCCCCGGCGAGGAGGGTGCCCGCCTGGTCGAGGAGGCCTACACGACCTTCGTCGAGCTCGGCGACCCGTGGGGCGAGGCCTACGCCGGACGGGCCCGGTTCGCCTTCGAGGCCTACTACCGGGGGCTGTCGTCCGATGCCGAGGAGGCCGGCCAGCGCGCCCTGGCCAAGTTCGAGGCCCTCGACGACCAGTGGGGCCTGGCCCAGACCCACTTCAGCCTGGGCGAGATCGCCTGGGCCCGGGGCGACCTGGACGGGACGGTGGCCCGCTTCGAGGCCGCCCTGGCCGCCGCCCGCGACGCCGGCCCCCTGTGGACCAAGCTGGCCTCGCTGGCGTACCTGAGCAGCCTGCTCGCCCTGCAGGGCGATGACGCCCGGGCGGCCGCCGTCACCGCCGAGGCGACGGCCCTGTTCCGCCGGACCGGGCAGCCCCGCGGGTTCGGCCATCTGTACAACGGGCTCGGCGAGGTCGCCCGGGTCCGCGGCGACCTGGAGCGGGCCCGCCGGCTGCACACCGAGGCCCTCGCCATCCTCCGGGAGATCGTCGGCTGGAGCGTCCCGCACAGCCTGACCCAGCTGGCCCGCGCCGAGGCCCGCCTGGGCGACCTCGACACCGCCGAGGCCCACCTCCGGGAGGCGGCCGACCTGCTGCGGACCAGCCCCCAGCCGACGACCGTGGCCTCCGTCCTGGTCGGGGCGGCGCTGGTCGCGGTCGGCCGCGACCAGCCCGAGGAGGCGGCGCGGCTGCTGGCCGCGGCCGAGGCCGTCCACGCCCGCGTCGGCGTCACCCCGATCGGCGCCGAGCGCCACGAGGCCGGCCTGGTCGCCGAGGCCGTCCGGGCCCGGCTCGACGCCGACGCCCTGGCCGCCGCCCAGGCCGCCGGGCAGGCCCTGGCCGCCGGGGACCCGCTGGCGCCGCTGGTTGCCAGCGCCTGATCCAGGGCGGACCATAGGGACGATGGCCAGGACCCGAGCGACCACCGCGGCCAGTGCGGCCGCCGGCGACGCCGTGGCCGTCGGCCGCCAGATGCCGTTCGAGCCCGACGCGGCCGAGGGCCCGAGCCCGTTCCCGCCCATCGCCGAGTACGCGTTCCTGTCCGACTGCGAGACCAACGCCCTGGTCGCCCCCAGCGGCAACGTCGAGTGGCTGGCCGCCCCCCGCCCCGACGGGCGCAGCGTCTTCGGCTCCATGCTCGACCGGTCCGCGGGCAGCTTCCGGCTGGGGCCGACCGGGGTGCTGGTCCCGGCCGGGCGGCGCTACCTGCCCGGCACCCTGGTGCTGGAGACGACCTGGCGGGCCCGGGGCGGCTGGCTCGTGGTCCGCGACGCCATGACCATCGGCCCCTGGTACCACCAGCAGCGCCGCTCCGGCACCCACCGCCGCCCGCCCACCGACTACGAGGCCGAGCACATCCTGCTGCGCACGGTGAAGTGCATCATCGGCAGCGTCGAGATCAGCCTGGACTGCGAGCCGGTGTTCGACTACGGCCGCACCGAGGGCC
>DASZON010000342.1:0-3800 GCA_035550755.1 Actinomycetota bacterium
GACGCCGACCTGGCGGCGATCGCCACGCCCCTTGACCTGCTGGGCGTCAACTACTACCGGCGCTGGGTGGTGGCCGCCCGGCCGGAGCAGCCCCGGTTCGGGGGCCCGCCGTCGCCCTGGGTCGGGGCCGGCGACGTCGAGTTCGTGGCCAGCGACCGGCCCCGGACCGCCCTCGGCTGGGAGATCGACCCCTCGGGCCTTGACGAGCTGCTGCTGCGGCTGCACCGCGACTACCCGTCGCTGCCGCTGTACGTCACCGAGAACGGGGCCGCCTTCGATGACGTCCCCGACGACCGCGGCCTGGTCCCGGACCGGGCCAGGATCCGGTTCCTCGACGGGCATCTGCGGGCCGCCCACCGGGCCATCCAGGGCGGGGCCGACCTGCGCGGCTACTTCGTCTGGTCGCTGCTGGACAACTTCGAGTGGCACGAGGGCTACGCCAAGCGGTTCGGGATCGTCTACGTCGACTTCGCCACCCAGCGCCGGCTGCTCAAGGACAGCGCACGCTGGTACGCCGAGGCGATCGCCCGCGGCGGCCTCAACGGGGTGCCATGACCTCCTCCCCCCCGACCCTGGAGCAGGTGGCGGCCCTGGCCGGGGTGTCGCGGGCGACGGTGTCGCGGGTCGTCAACGGCTCCCCCAAGGTCAGCCCGGAGGCCAGGGCCCAGGTCGAGCGGGCCGTGGCCAAGCTCGGCTACGTGCCCAACCGGGCCGCCCGCAGCCTGGTCACCCGGCGGGCCGACTCGGTCGCCCTGGTGGTGTCCGAGTCCCACGCCCGCTTCTTCTCCGAGCCGTTCTTCGCCGGCATGGTCCGGGGGGTCAGCGCCGCCCTGGCCGGCACCGGCGTCCAGCTCCTGCTGCTGATCGCCCAGGACCTGCCGGACCGGAGCCGGCTCGAACGGTACGTGGTCGGCGGCCACGTCGACGGGGTGCTGCTGGCCTCCCTGCACGGCGACGACCCGCTGCCCGCGACCCTGGAGCGGGCCGGGGTCCC
The DNA here is from genome assembly GCA_035550755.1 of Actinomycetota bacterium. Taxonomy (GTDB): domain Bacteria; phylum Actinomycetota; class CALGFH01; order CALGFH01; family CALGFH01; genus CALGFH01. The sequence continues at coordinate 995 of DASZON010000342.1, forward strand.
GGCCGTCCTGGTCGGCCGTCCGGCCGGTCCGGGAACCCCGGGGGACCGCCGCGATCCCTCGACCCTCCGGGGGGGCCCTGGGGGCAGCCGCCGGGGTGGTCCCCCGGAGGATCGGGGGGCCCGGGCCAGCTACGTCGACGCCGACAACCGCGGCGGCGCCCGGGCCGCCGTCCTCCACCTGGCCGCCAGGGGCCGGCGGCGGATCGCCACCGTCACCGGCCCGCTCGACATGGGCGTCGGCCTCGACCGCCTGGACGGCTACCGGGACGGCCTGGCCGCGGCCGGGCTGGCCGCCGACCCCGCCCTGGTCGAGCCGGGCGACTTCACCGAGGAGGGCGGGGCCGCGGCCACCGTCCGGCTGCTGGCCCGGCCCGGCCCGCCGGTCGACGCCGTGTTCGCCGCCTCGGACCTGATGGCCGCCGGGGCCCTGCGGGCCCTGCGGGCGGCCGGCCGGCGGGTCCCCGAGGAGGTGGCCGTGGTCGGCTTCGAGGACTCGGCCGTGGCCCGCTGCGCCCAGCCGCCGCTCACCACCGTGCGCCAGCCGATCGAGGAGATGGGCCGCCAGGCCACCCGCCTGCTCCTGGCCACGGTGGCCGGCGAGGCCACCGGCGCCCACCTGACCCTGGACACCGAGCTGGTGGTCCGCGCCTCCACCTGACCGGTCCGGCGGCTGGCCGGCCCGGCCCTGGAGGGAGCCCGGTCCGCCTCTACAATGACCGGGCTCCCCGGGCCGGCTCGGGCGGGGGGCGTGCCGCAACCCCGAAGGAGCGAGCCGTGCTCGATGACGCTGTCGTCCGCAAGGTGCTGGGCGCCGCCCTGGCCACCGGCGGGGAGTGGGCCGAGGTGTATGCCGAGGACCGCCTGTCCCACAACATCCGGCTTGAGGACCGGCGGGTCGAGGAGCTGGTCACCGGCCGCGACCGCGGCGCCGGGATCCGGGTGGTCAAGGCCACCGCCTCGGCCTACGCCTACACCAACCGGCTGGACGTCGAGGCCCTGCTGGAGGCGGCCCGGGTGGCCGCCGCCGCCCTCCGTGAGCCGCCCGCCGCCGAGGTCCGCGACCTGCGCCGCCGCGAGCCCGGGGTCCGCCACCCGGTGGCCGTGGACCCGGCCGGGGTGCAGCGGACCACCCTGGCCGAGCTGGTGCGCCGGGCCGACGCCGCCGCCCGCGGCTTCGACCCGGCCGTGGCCCAGGTCACCGCCGGCTACGGCGACGTCCGCCAGCAGGTGCTGATCGCCAACTCCGAGGGGTTCTCGACCCTGGAGGACCGGGTCCGGACCCGCTTCGTGGTCCAGGTGGTGGCGGCCCGCGACGGCGTCGTCCAGACCGGCTTCGACGGCCCCGGCCGCTCCATGGGCTTCGAGCTGCTGGACGAGTTCCCGCCCGAGGAGGTGGCCCGCAAGGCCGCCGAGCGGGCCGTGGCCATGCTGGCCAGCAAGCCCGCCCCGGCCGGCCAGATGCCGGTGGTGATCGCCTCGGGCAACGGCGGGGTGCTGTTCCACGAGTCGTCCGGGCACGGCATGGAGGCCGACCTGATCGCCAAGGAGGCGTCGGTCTACACCGGCAAGCAGGGCAAGCAGATCGGGGACGAGCGCTTCAACGGGGTCGACGACGCCACTGTCGAGGGCGCCTGGGGCTCGTTCGCCTTCGACGACGAGGGCACCCCGGCCCAGCGCACGGTCCTGTTCGAGGCCGGGGTCTGCACCGACTACCTGACCGACCTGATCCGGGCCCGCCAGCTCGAGCTGCCGGCGTCGGGCAACGGCCGCCGCCAGTCCTATGCCGACGTGCCGATCCCACGCATGACCAACACCTACATCCTGGCCGGCGACGACGACCCCGAGGAGGTCATCCGCCAGACCCCGCAGGGGCTGTACGCCAAGTCGCTCGGCGGCGGCCAGGTCAACCCGGTCACCGGCGAGTTCGTGTTCGGGGTGGTCGAGGGCTACCTGATCGAGAACGGCGAGGTCACCACCCCGGTGCGGGGGGCCAACCTGGTCGGCGACGGTCCCAGCGTGGTCGCGGCCGTCGACGCCCTCGGCAACGACTTCACCGTCAAGGAGGGGATCTGCGGCAAGGAGGGGCAGGGCGTGCCGGTCGGCAACGGCGCCCCGACCATGCGCATCTCCTCGATGACCGTCGGGGGCACAGGAGGGCCGGTATGACCGTGGAGCTGGAGGAGATCGTCGAGCGGCTGGCCGCCGAGGCCACCGGGGGCGAGGGCGTCGAGGCCTACGCCGAGCTCACCACCGAGACCTCGGTCACCGCCTTCGCTGGCGAGGTCGAGCGGCTCACCTCGGCGTCGTCCAGCGGGGTCGGGGTGAGGGTCGTGAAGGACGGCCGCCTCGGCTACGCCTACACCGCCGACCTGTCCGACGCCGGGCTGCGCGAGTGCCTGGCCGAGGCCAGGGCCAACCTGGAGGTGTCGGGCGAGGACCCGGGCAACGTGCTCCCCGACGCCGCCGCCTACGAGGCCCTCGACGGCCTGTTCGACACCCGCCAGGCCTCGGTCGACCCCGAGCGCAAGGTCGCCCTGGCCCTCGACCTGGAGGCCCGCACCCGGGCCGCCGACCCCAAGGTCACCCAGGTCGAGTCGGCCCGTTACGGCGACGTGGTCGGCGAGGTCGCGGTCGCCTCCTCGATCGGGGTCAAGGGCGCCTTCGCCGTCACCCACGCCTGGTGCTACTCGGTCGCCCTGGCCACCGAGGACGGCCAGAGCCAGATGGGCTACGCCGTCGACGCCGCCCGCGCCCTCGACGACCTCGACCCCGGCCCGGTGGCCCGCGAGGCCGCCGACCGGGCGGT
>DASZON010000343.1:0-6945 GCA_035550755.1 Actinomycetota bacterium
CGGGGTCGCCCAGGCCAGGCCGCCCAGGTGGCCGCGGGTGGCCATGGAGCGGATGTAGACGCCCTCGTCCAGGGCGTGGGCCTGCATCCGCACCCGGTCCCCGAGCAGCGCCCCGCCGGTGAACGGCGAGGACGGGTCCACGGCCAGCACCCCGACGGTCAGCCCCTGGGCCCGGTAGGCGGCGACCAGGGCGCCGGCCAGGGTCGACTTGCCGACCCCAGGCGACCCGGTGAGCCCGATCACCTGGGCCCGCCCCGCCGCCGGGTTGAGGGCCTCGGCGGCGTCCCGGAGCTGGTCGCGGTCGCCGTCCTCGACCCAGGAGATCAGCCGGGCCACGGCCCGGGGGTCCCCGGCCCGGAGCCGCTCCAGCAAGTCATGCACTGGGGAACCCCCTCGGGGTTCCCCAGACCCCTCCGGCTCCAGCGTCACTCGACCCGGACCAGCAGGGCGTCTCCCTGGCCGCCGCCGCCGCACAGGGCGGCCGCGCCCAGCCCGCCGCCGCGGCGGCGCAGCTCCATGGCCAGGGTGAGCACGAGCCGGGCGCCGCTGGCCCCGATGGGGTGGCCGAGGGCGACCGCGCCGCCGTTGACGTTGACGATCCCCTCGTCCAGCCCCAGCTCCCGGGTCGACGCCAGCGCCACGGCGGCGAAGGCCTCGTTGATCTCGACCAGGTCCAGGTCGTCGATCGCGACTCCGGCCCGGCGGCAGGCGTCGACGATGGCCCGCGACGGCTGGGAGTGGAGGCTGGTGTCGGGCCCGGCCACGCTCCCGTAGGCCACGATCGAGGCGAGCACCGGGAGGCCGTCGGCGGCCGCCCGCTCCCGCGAGGTGACCACCACCGCAGCCGCCCCGTCCGAGATCTGGGAGGCGTTGCCGGCGGTGATGGTGCCCTCGGGGGAGAACGCCGGCCGCAGCCGGCCGAGGGCCTCGGCGGTGGTGCCGGGCCGGATGCCCTCGTCCTCCTCGACGGTGACCTCGCCCTTGCGCTGGGCGATCACCACCGGGGCGATCTCGGAGGCCAGCACGCCGTTCTTGGTCGCCTCGGCCGCCCGCTCGTGGGAGCGGGCCGACCACTCGTCCTGGGCGGCCCGGCCGATCCCCAGGTCCCGGTTGGTCCCGTCCGACAGCCCGCCCATGTGGGCGTCGTCGAAGGCGTCCCACAGCCCGTCGTGGACCATGGCGTCGACCAGCTCGGCGTCGCCCATGCGGGCCCCGAACCGGGCCTTGGGGACCACGTAGGGGGTGCCGCTCATCGACTCCATCCCCCCGGCGATCAGCAGCCCGGCCTGGCCGAGCTCGACGTACTGGGCGGCGGTGGCGATGGCGTTGAGCCCGGACAGGCAGACCTTGTTGACCGTCAGGGCGGGCACGGTCATGGGGATCCCGCCCCGGACCGCGGCCTGCCGGGCCGTGATCTGGCCCTGGCCGGCCTGGAGCACGTGGCCCATGACCACGTGCTCGACCGCCCCGGGGTCGACCCCGGCCCGCTCCAGGGCGGCCGCGATCGCCCGCCCGCCCAGTTCGACCGCGGGCAGCGCGGCCAGCACCCCGCCGAACCGTCCGATCGGCGTCCTGGCACCCGCACAGATGACCGGCTGGGTCCGCTCGAACATGGCTGTTCCCCCTTCTCCTGCGCCGGCTCCGAGTCTACCGCCCGGCTTCGGCCGCCCATCGGCAGGCTCGGACTATCATCTTGCGACCGTCAGCCGACCAAGGAGCGACCGTGCCCAGCATCGAGTTCCCGCCGATCACCCACGTCGCCGTCACCGTCCGCGACCTGTCGGTCAGCGTCCCCTGGTACGAGGCCCTGCTCGGCACCAGGCCGGTGCTGGACGAGGACACCGACCCCGACTTCCACCACACCGTCTACCTGATCGGGAACGGCCAGCTGCTGGGCCTCCACCAGCACGGCACCCCGGCCCTGGAGGGGGACTTCAGCGAGCACCGGGTCGGCCTCGACCACGTCTCCTTCGGGGTCGCCAGCCGGGCCGAGCTGGAGACGTGGGCGCAGCGGCTGGACGAGCTCGGCATCGCCCACGGCGGGATCAAGGACGCCGCCTACGGCTCGGGCGTGAGCTTCCGCGACCCGGACGGGATCGCGCTCGAGTTCTTCGCCCCACCCGCCTGAGCCGCTAAGTACCGGGCGTCGCGATCTAGGTAGCCGCCGGCGCCCGGATTCGGGTCATCTCTCCGATGTGGGACCCGCCCGGCCGCGGCGACGATCGCCTCAAGGCGGGGGCGACGGGCCTCCCGGAGGAGAGGAGGCGGCCCGTGGCCGTCGACGAGAACAAGCTCAACGCGTTTCTGGGCCAGTTCGTCCAGGACCTGGGGGCGACGGTGCAGGCCGGCCTGGTCGTGATCGGCCACCGCCTTGGGCTGTACCAGGCGATGGCCGGGGCCGGGCCGCTCACCCCGGCCGAGCTGGCCGAGCGGACCGGCACCGCCGAGCGGTACGTGCGGGAGTGGCTGGCCGCCCAGGCGAGCGGCGGCTACGTGGCCTACGACCCGGTCAGCGAGCGCTTCAGCCTTCCCGAGGAGCAGGCCTTCGCCCTGGCCGACCCGGACGGCCTGGCCTACCTGCCGGGCGCGTTCCAGCTCGCCCTGGCCAGCCTCAAGGCCGAGCCCCGCATCGCCGAGGCGTTCCGGACCGGCGCCGGGGTCGGCTGGCACGAGCAGGACCCCGAGGTCTTCGACGGCTGCGAGATGTTCTTCGCCCCCGGGTACCGGGCCAACCTGGTCCAGTCCTGGATCCCGGCCCTGGAGGGGGTCGAGGCCAAGCTCCAGGCGGGGGCGCGGGTCGCCGACGTCGGCTGCGGCCACGGCGCCTCGACCATCATCATGGCCAAGGCCTATCCACGGTCGACCTTCGTCGGGTTCGACTACCACCAGCGGTCGATCGACTGGGCCCGCAAGGCCGCGTCGGACGCCGGCGTCTCCGACCGGGTCCGGTTCGAGGTCGCCCCGGCCGACCGCTTCGGCGGCGACGGCTACGACCTGGTGGCGACCTTCGACTGCTTCCACGACATGGGCGACCCGGCCGGAGCGGCCGCCCACATCCGCCGCACCCTGGCCGACGACGGCACCTGGCTGCTGGTCGAGCCGGCCGCCGGGGACCACCTGAAGGACAACCTCAACCCGGTGGGGCGGCTCTACTACGGCTTCTCGGTGCTGCTGTGCGTGCCCAACGCCCTCTCCCAGCAGCCCAAGGCCGTGCTCGGCAACCAGGCTGGCGAGGCCCAGACCCGCGAGCTGACCGCCGCCGGCGGGTTCGCCCGCTTCCGCCGCGCCGCCGAGACCCCCTTCAACCTTGTCTACGAGGTGCGCGCATGACCCGGAACGAGTTCCCATCCATCGGCCACGTCGCCCTGACCGTCCGCGACCTTTCGGTCAGCGTCCCCTGGTACGAGGCCCTGTTCGACGCCAGGCCGGTGCTCGACGAGGACACCGACCCCGACTTCCACCACACCGTCTACCAGCTCGGCACCACCCTGTTCGGCCTCCACCAGCACACAACACCGGCGCCGGCAGGCGACTTCAGCGAGTACCGGGTCGGCCTCGACCACATCTCCTTCGGCGTGGCCGACCGCTCGGAGCTGGAGAAGTGGGCCCGGCGGCTGGACGAGCTCGGCATCGCCCACGGCGGGATCAAGGACGCCGCCTACGGCTCGGGCGTGAGCTTCCGGGACCCGGACGGGATCGCCCTGGAGCTCTTCGCCCCGCCCTCGTGAGGTCACGGTAGGCTGGCCGGTGTGAGCCTCGGGTTCGTGCATGCCAGCGAGCAGAACCACCTCAACCTGTCGGTCATCGGCGGCGGCGGCGTGGTCCAGCTCGCGGCGGGCAAGGTCGTGACCTGCCCGATCGACCCGCTGTTCATCTACAACTGGGCGTTCGGGGTGCGGCTGGCCTATGACGCCGCCGGGGCCGAGGCCGCGTTCAAGGCGGCGGGGCGGGACTACGTGCACGTGCTCGCCTCGCCGTCGTCGCGGCCCGGGCTGGGAGACGACCTGGCCGAGCTCGGCTACCGCCACGCCGAGGACCAGGCCTACCGGCGGACCGCCGGCACCGGCTCGGGGGCGCCGGGGCTGCTGGCCCTTGGCGACGGCGACCTCGACCAGTTCCTCGAGGTGTGGCGGGACGCGTGGGGAGCCGGCGACAAGACGGCCGGGCGCGAGGAGGCGTACCGGCGGCGGTTCCGGGACCCGCGCAGCCGCCCGTTCCGGACCGCCGACGGGAGCGGGGTCCTGCTGCTGTTCGACTCCGGCACCACCACCCAGCTGTGCCACTTCGCCGTGTCCCGGGCCGCCCAGGGACGGGGCGTTGGCCGCCGGGTCCTGGAGCTGGCCCCCGGCCTGGTCCCGGCCGGCCGGCCGCTGTGGCTGTTCACCATGGCCGGCGGGTCGGCCGACCGGGCCGCCGCCGCGGCCGGGTGGGATCTGGACCACACCGCCAGCGACTGGATCCTCGACCTGGAGACCTGAGATGCAGCTTGGACGCCTCGACCACGTCGGCATCGCCGTCACCGACCTGGCCGCCGCCCGGACCCTGTACGAGCGGGTGCTGGGCCTCGAGGTCACCCACGAGGAGGTGATCCCCGACCAGGGCGTCCACGAGCTGCTGCTGCGCGCCGGGGAGGCCTACGTCCAGCTGGTCGCCCCCCTCACCCCCGACAGCCCGGTCGGCCGCTTCCTGGCCAGACGGGGCGAGGGCGTGCACCACGTGGGCTACGCGGTCCCTGACGTCGCCGCCGCCCTGGCCGACCTCCGGGCCAAGGGCTTCGAGGTGATCGAGCCCGCCCCCCGGATCGGCTCCGGCGGCACCACCATCGCCTTCCTCCACCCCAAGTCCATGCAGGGCGTCCTGGTCGAGCTGGTCGAGGAGGGGACCGGCAACCGCGGCTGATCCCGAACGGGCCGGGGTACGTAGCGAGGGGGGCAGGAGCCGGTCCTCCCCTGCCCCCCTCGCGCTTGGGCTCTGGGCGGGGGTACCAGAGCCTCGACTAGCCCGAGCGTACTAGATGGGTGGACCAGTTGTCATGGCGCAAGCACGCTCAGATCCAGAGCGGGGCCAGGAAGTCCAGCAGGGCCTCGTTCACGATCTCCGGCTGCTCCAGGTTGGAGAGGTGTCCCGCCTCCTCGACCAGCAGGAACCGGGCCCCGGGGATGGCCGCGGCCAGGTCGCGGCCGACCTCGGGACCGGTGACGGCGTCCTCCTCGCCGGTGATGACCAGGGTCGGGACCCGGATCGAGGCGAGCACGTCGGTGGTGTCCGAGCGGGCGGCCATGCCCCGCTGGGCGGCGGCGATGGCCTCCGGGGTCTGCTCGCGGACCAGGGCGGCGACCCTGTCGACCAGCTCGGGCCGGTGCTCGCGGCTGGTCTCCCCCAGCAGCTTGGGCAGCATCACCTCGGGCACGAAGCCGGCACCCTCGGCCTGGACCCGCTCGACCATGGCCATCCGGTCGCTCCTGGCCTGGTCGCCGTCGGCGGTGGCCTTGGTGTCGAGCAGGACGAGGCCGCTGACCCGGTCGGCGTGGCGGCGCAGGAAGGCCAGGGCGACGTAGCCCCCCAGGGACAGGCCGCCCAGCACCACCCGGTCGAGGCCGCGGTCGTCGAGGAGCCGGGCCACGTCGTCGGCCAGCAGCTCCATGCCCGCCTCCTCGACCACCTGGTCCCTGGCCGCCCCGAACCCGCGCAGGTCGGGGACGATCAGCTGGTAGGTGCCGGCGAGGGCCTCGACCTGCGGCGCCCACATGCGCCCGTCGAGCGGGAAGGCATGCAGCAGGACCAGCGGGGTCCCGGCCCCGCTGGTCGCCGCCGGCGGGACCGGCGGTTCCGGCGCCGCCTCGGGCTCGGGTTCGGGCGCCCCGGGCGCGGGACCAGCGGAGGGGTCGTCGGGCGGGGGGGTCGACATGTGCGGGCTCCTTGCGGGGGCGGGGGTCAGGGGCGCAGGCCCCAGTAGGCGGGGAGGGGCGGGGCCTCGAGGCCGAGCGAGTCGAGGAACCCGACCAGCAGGCAGGCCGTGAACCCCCAGACCAGGGTCCCGCCGACCCGGAACACGGGGCTGGTCAGGTCGCCGGGGATGCTGCGGGCGGCGACCTGAGCGTCGTCCAGGATGGCGGCGAACGGCATGGTCCCGTGGTTGGCCGGGTCGGCCAGCTGGCGCAGGGTCGGCCGCAGGATCCCGGCGACCTCGTCCGGGTTGGCGGTGAGCGGAGCCAGCCCGTCCCACACCCCGACCACCGGCAGCACGTCGAAGTCCGACACCGACAGGTACGCCCGGTCGAGGCTGCCGAGCACCCGCACTCCGGCCGGGTCGAGGCCGACCTCCTCCTGGGCCTCGCGGAGGGCGGCGGCGATCCCGTCGGCGTCCTCGGGCTCGACCGCGCCCCCGGGCAGCCCGACCTGGCCGGCGTGCTGGCGCAGGTGGCCGGGCCGCTGGACCAGCACCAGCTCCAGGTCGTCGTCCCCCTCCACCGGAGCAAGGGCCAGCAGCACCGAGGCCGGCACCCCGGCCGGGTCGCCGGGGATCACGAACGGCAGCCGGGTCACCCGGTCCAGCAGCGAATCGCCCATCCGCTCAGGATAGGAGCGTTCTGAGCGGTTCATGCCAGCAGCCCGCCGTCGACCACCAGTGTGGCGCCGGTGATGTAGCTGCCGGCGTCGGAGGCGAGCAGCAGCAGCGGCCCGGCCAGCTCCTCGACGTCGGCCCAGCGGCCGAGCGGGACCTGGGCGACCAGGGCCCGGCTGGTCTCGGGGTCCGACCACATCCGGCGGGTCAGGTCGGTCCGCACCCACCCGGGGGCAAGGCAGTTGACCCGCACCCCCTGGGAGGCCGCCTCCACCGCCAGGGTGCGGGTGAGGGCGATCACCCCCGCCTTGGCCGCCCCGTAGGCGGCCAGGCCGGGGCTGCCGCTGAACCCGGCGATGCTGGCCACGTTCACGATCGAC
>DASZON010000344.1:0-8804 GCA_035550755.1 Actinomycetota bacterium
GCGGCGACCAGCTCGGCCACGATGGCCAGGCCGAGGCCGCTGCCGCCGTCGTCGCGGGCGCGGGCGTCGTCGAGGCGCACGAACCGCTCGAACACCCGCTCGCGGTCCGTCTCCGGGATCCCGGGGCCGTCGTCCTCGACCACCAGCAGCACCTGGCCGTCACGCTCGGCGACCGAGAACGCCAGCCGACCGGCGGCATGGCGGGCGGCATTGTCGGCCAGGTTGCGGACCATCCGCCGCAGGGCGGCGCCGTCGCCCTCGACCCGGCCGGCCGACACCCCGGCGGCGTCGACCCGCAGGCCGCTGCCGCGAAGCCTCCTGACCTCGGCCAGGACCAGGTCGTCGAGGTCGACCGGCCGGCGCCCGAGGGCCAGGGTGTGCTCGTCGGCCCGGGTGAGGAGCCGCAGGTCCTCGGCCAGGCGCTGGAGCCGCAGGTCCTCGGCCAGCACCGTCCCGGCCAGCTCGCCGACGGTGGTCCGGTCGGGGTGGGCCAGGGCCACCTCGGCGTGCTGGCGGATGGCGGCGACGGGAGAGCGGAGCTCGTGGGAGGCGTCGGAGACCAGCCGCCGCTGCCGGGCCTGGGCCTGCTCGAGCCGGGCCAGCATGTGGTTCATGGTGCGGGCGAGGCGGCCGATCTCGTCGTCGGCCGGTGGGTCGGGGACGCGCCGGTGCAGGGCGGCGGCCGAGATCGCGTCGACCTCGGTCCGGATCGCCTCCACCGGGGCCAGCGCCCGCCCGACCACCATCCAGGTGGTCACCGCCACCACCGCCAGCAGCAGCGGCAGGCCGACCGCCAGCAGCCTGGCGACCGCCGCGGTCGTCTCGCCCACGTCCTCGAGGGACCGGGCGACCACCACCGTCCGCCGCCCCAGCCGCGTCCCGGCCCCGGTCCCCACGGCCACGAACGGGCCGGCGTCGGCGATGGGCGCGTCGACCGGCACCTCGACCAGCCGCGACTCGCCCGGGCCCAGCCGCGCGACCGGCCCCATCCCGGCCGCGTTCGCGCTGGCACCGACCACCCTCCCCCGGGTGTCCAGCACCTGGATCAGCAGCTCGTCGGCCTCGTCCACGGCCACCGGCCCCACCCCGGGCCCCGAGCCACCCGGGCCGCCCCTGGCACCCGAGCCACCCGGCGGATCCGCGGCCAGCAGCGACGCCACGTCCTGGCCCCTGAGCTCGGCCGCGGTCCGGACCTCACCTGTGAGCGTGCTTCGGAGCACCGCCACCAGCGCCAGGGCCCCCACCGCCATGGCCAGCCCCACCACCAGCACCGCGGCGACGGTGGTCCGGACCCGCACCGTCCCGAGCCGCGCCCGGGCCCGTCCCCGACCCGGCGGATCCCGGGAACGCTCAGCCACCGTCGGCCCCCAGGCGGTAGCCGGTGCCGCGGACGGTCTGGATGGCGGCCCGGCCGAAGGGGCGGTCGAGCTTGTTCCGGAGGTGGCGGACGTAGACCTCGACGATGTTGGGGTCGCCCTCGAACTCGTCGTCCCAGACATGCTGGAGGATCTCGCGCTTGGAGACGGCCTCGCCCCGGCGGCGGAGCAGGAACTCCAGCAGGGCCAGCTCCCTGGCCGTGAGCTCGACCTCGACCGGGCCCCGCCAGGCCCGCTTGGCGGCCGGGTCGAGGCGCAGGTCGCCGGCCGCAAGCACCGTGGGCCGCTCCCGGGCGCCACGGCGCAGCAGGGCCCGCAGCCGGGCCAGCAGCACCGCGTACGAGAACGGCTTGGTGAGGTAGTCGTCGGCGCCGTTGTCGAGGGCCTCGACCTCGTCCCACTCGCCCTCCTTGGCCGTCAGCATCAGGATCGGCGTCCAGATCCCCTCGCGGCGCAAGGTCGAGCACAGCCGGTAGCCGTTGACGCCGGGCAGCATGATGTCGAGCACGATCACGTCATAGGGGTGCTCGCGGGCCATCCACAGCCCGTCGGTGCCGTCCAGGGCGACGTCGACCGCGAACCCCTCGGCGGTCAGGCCGTTGCGGAGGCCCGCGGCCAGCCGCCGTTCGTCCTCCACCACCAGTACCCGCATCCCCGGTCCTTTCCTCCTACCGGTGGCGATCCTGCCGGGTCCAAGCTGAACGGCGCCTGAACCGTCCACAGGCCCCCGGCCGGGGCGCCCGGGGCAGGTCAGGCGAAGGGGTCGCGTTCGGGCGGTGGGGACGGGCGGTCGGCGACCTCGGCCGGGCCCCAGGTGACCCTGGTCGAGCCGGCCGGCCGGGCGGTGCCGTCGACCACGACCCGCCGGCCACCCCGGCGGCGCAGGCGCCGCTCGGCAAGGCGGGGAAGCAGCCGCCGGGCCATCGCCCGGGTCGGGGGGAGCAGCAGCAGGATCCCGATCACGTCCGAGAGGAAGCCGGGGGTGAGCAGCAGCGCCCCGGCGAGCAGGATCAGGGCGCCGTCGGTAACCTCCATGGTCGGCATCCGGCCCTGGGCCAGGGCGACCTGGAGCCGCCGCCAGGCGGCCAGCCCCTCCCGCTTGGCCAGCCAGGCGCCGGCAACGCTGACGGCCAGCAGCAGGATCAGCGTCGGCACCAGCCCGATCCAGTCGCCCACGGCGATCAGCACCGCCAGCTCGGCCAGCGGGACGAGGATGAAGGCGATGACCAGGATGGGGACCATGCTCCCAGTATGCCCCCGCCGCGCCCGGTCCGGGTGGCATACTGGCCCCGCAGGGGGAGCCGGCTGGGCGGCCGCGGTCCCGGTCCGCCGGGATCGAGGAAAGTCCGGCCTCCACAGGGCAGGGTGCTGGCCAACCGCCAGTCGGGGCGACCCGCAGGACAGTGCCACAGAGAACAGACCGCCAGTCCGCGTCAGCGGGCCGGCAAGGGTGAAACGGTGCGGTAAGAGCGCACCAGCGGCCGGGTGACCGGCCGGCTTGGTAAACCCCACCCGGAGCAAGGTCGAATAGGGGACGCACCGGCCGCGGCGACGCGGCCGCGGAGGCTGGCCCGGCCGAGTCCCCTGGTGGACCGCACGAGGCCGGCGGCAACGCCGGTCCCAGATGGATGGCCGCCACCCCGGGACCCCCCGGGGCACAGAAGCCGGCTTACAGGCCGACTCCCCCTGCGCCCGGCTGCTCCCGGGCGGGTTGTGGCAAGCTGCTGGCATGGACCTGCCGAGCAATCCGCCGGTGTCGCCGGCGGTTCGCATCACCGTCCTGCTGCGGCTGGCCAGCGAGGGGTTCCAGGACGCCTTCGCGGCCCGGCCGGAATGGCTGGAGGCACCACCCGTCGACCTGGCCGAGCTGCGCGAGGTCGTCGGGGTCGAGCGTATCGGGCAGCTCCGGGAAGCCACCGGCCTGCGCGAGGGCGAGGGCTACGCCGCCGGTGGCCCACCCGGGGTGGTCCGCCTCGCCGCCGCCGCCCACGAGGGCGTCCTCGGCCTGCTCGGGGTGGCCGCCCTCCCACCCGACGTCATCATCGAGCAGACCGACGACGGGCCGAGGTACCACGTTCCCGAGGACTGGTTCCTCACCACCCGAAGCTGACCGGCTGGCGTGCTCCTGCTCCTCGCCGACGGCACCCGGGTCCCGGTCACCGAGCTCCCCGGCACCGGGCCGTGGACGTTCCTGGTCCTCGAGCCCGACCCCAGCGCGGCGGCGGAGCCCCTGACCCGGTTCGGGCGGGCGGTCGTGCCCGACCTCCGAGCCCGGCCGGGGTGGGGGAGGCCGCCGGGGAGCCCGGGGTTCGGTGACCTGGTCGACGACCTCGACCAGGTCCGGACCAGGGCCGGCCTCGGCCGCCCGGTCCTGGTCGGGGTGGGCGACCTGGTCCCGGCGGCGCTGGCGGCCGCCGCCGACCAGCCGTGGGCCTGGCGGGCCCTGCTCCTCGTCCCGCCGGTGGATCGCCCGGTTCCCGAGGCCGACCTGGACCAGCTCGACCTTCCGGCGCTGGCCGTTGCGGACACGGCGGCGGTGGAGGGGCTGCTGGGGCCGCTCGGCGGGGGACCGGGGTGGGCGGGGATCGCACCGGACGCGCCGCCCCGGTGATCGGCTTCTGCCTGGCCGCCGGGGCCGGGACCCGGCTGCTGCCCGTGACCCGGACCGTGCCCAAGCCGCTGCTCGCCCCGGCCGGGCGGCCCCTGATCGACCTGGCCGTCGAGGCGCTCGGGACGGCGGGCGCGACCCGGGTGGTGGTCAACGCCCACCACGGCGCGGACCGGCTGGTGGCCAGGCTCGCCGACCGGCAGGGCGTCGAGGTGGTGGTCGAGCCGCGGCTGCTCGGCACCGGCGGCGGGCTGGTCAACGCCGCCCGGCTCGGCCTGCTCGGCGACGGCGGCGACCCGGTGCTGGTCACCGCCGCCGACCACGTGGTCGACCCGGCCGACCTGGCTGACCTGGCCGCCCTCCTCGACCGGACCGGCGCCCCGATGGCCGTCGGCCTGGTCCCCGCGGCCACCGACCCCTACCGCCTCTACCTGGACGATGGCCCGGGCGGTGGGCTGTTGGTCCGTGACCCGGGTGGGAGCTGGGAGTCGGCCGGGGTGTACGCGATCCGGGCGGGACGGCTGTGCGACCTGGAGCCGGGGCCGGCGACGCTGTTCGGGCGGGTGCTCGGCCCGCTGCTGGCGGACGGGCAGGTAGCCGGCCTGCCCTTCCGGAGGCCGATGGCCGACGCCGGGACCCTGGCCCGGCTGCTCGGGGTCTCGGCCGGCCTGCTCGGCGGCCGCTGGCCCTACGCCCTGCCGCCGGGCGAGCTGCGCCGGGGCCTCGGCGGCGGCCCGGTTCTCGTGGCCGAGGGCGCGCACGCCGACCCGGCGGCCGTGCTCGCCGGACCGCTGGTGCTGGACGCCGGCGCCCGGGTCGGTCCCGGCGCGGTGGTCACCAGGGCCGTGGTCGGCCCGGACGCCGAGGTCGGCCAGGGCGCGCGCGTGACCGGTTCCTTCCTCGCCCCCCGGGCCCGGGTGCCGGCCGGGGCCGCGGTCGCCGCCGCCCTGGTCCCCCCGCCGAGCGCCCGACCCACCCGCCACGGTAGCCTCGCGCCGACGGGCCCAGAGGACGGCATCGCGGGGCGGAACCCGATCGGGGGAGGTTTGCTTGGCTGAGCGGTTGACCATCGGTCTGCTCGGGGGGACCGGGCCCCAGGGACGGGGGCTGGCGCTCCGGATGGCCCTGGCCGGGCACCGGGTGCTGCTCGGGTCCCGGGACCCCGACCGCGCCGCCGCCATCGTGGCGGACCTGCTCGGGGGCCGGGACCTTCCCGTCGAGGGCAGGGCCAACGCCGACGCCGCCGCCGGGGCCGACGTGGTGTTCCTCGTCTTCCCCTACGCCGGCCAGGCCGACGTGCTGCCCGGTCTGGCCGGGCCCATCGGCGCCAAGGTGGTCGTGGACGTCATCAACCCCCTGGGCTGGGACGAGCAGGGGCCCTACCTCCTCGACGTGCCCGAGGGCAGCGCCGCCGAGCAGGCGGCCGCCCTGCTGCCCGAGGCCCGGGTGGTGGCGGCCTTCCACCACGCCGCCCCCAGGCTGCTGGCCGACCCCGAACGCCAGGTCGAGACCGACGTGCTCGTGGCGAGCGACCACCCCGAGGCCAAGGGCCTGGTGCTGGAGCTGGCCGACCAGATCCCGGGCTGCCGGGGGGTCGACGCCGGCCGGTTGCGGCTGGCGCGGCAGCTGGAGGGGTTCACGGCCGTGATCGTCGGGATCAACCGCCGCCACAAGATCCACGCCGGGCTGCGGATCACCCGGCTCGGGGACGACAAGCGCCAGCGCCTGAACGCGGAACTTCGGCCGGGGGGGTCCGGGGGGCTCAAGGAGCGAAGCGGTAGCCCCCCGGAAAATCGTGAGGAGGGCCCGTGAGGATCTACACCCGCAGGGGGGACGACGGCACCACCGGGCTGCTCTACGGCGGCCGGGTCGACAAGCACGACCGGCGCACCGAGGCCTACGGCACCACCGACGAGGCGGTGGCCGCCCTGGGCATGGCCAGGGTGTTCATCGCCGACAGCATCCTCGCCGACCTGGTCCTGCGCCTGCAGCGGGAGCTGTTCGTGGTCGGGGCCGAGCTGGCCACGGCCACCGAGAACGCCCACAAGCTCACCCCCGGGTCGACCAAGGTCACGGCCGAGATGGTCGACGGGCTGGAGGTGGCCATCGACGAGTACGTGGCCCGGACCAACATGCCCGACCAGTTCATCGTCCCCGGCGAGTCGCGGGGGTCGGCGTTCCTGGACTACGCCCGCACCGTGATCCGCCGGGCCGAGCGCCAGACGGTGGCCATGGACCGCGGCGGGCTGCTGGCCGACGGCGAGGCCGTGCGCTACCTCAACCGGCTGGCCGACCTCGTGTTCGTGCTCGCCCGCTACGAGGAGGGTGACTTCCGCACCCTCCGCACCGGCTGACGCATGCGCCATGCCACCGACGCCCGCGGGACCGTGGTCGAGCTGCCCGACCGGGTCGGGCGGGTGGTCAGCCTGGTCCCGTCGCTGACCGAGTGGCTGGTCGTGGCCGGGGTGGGGGAGCGGCTGGTCGGGGTGACCGACTGGTGCGTGGAGCCGGCCGCCGCCCTGGAGGGGCTGACCCGGGTGCGGGGCACCAAGAACCCCGACCTGGCGGCCATCCGGGCCCTGGAGCCGGACCTGGTGGTGGCGAACGCGGAGGAGAACCGCCGCCTGGACGTCCAGCGGCTGGAGGCGGGCGGGCTGGCCGCCTTCGTCACCATGCCCACCACCGTGGCCGGGGCCGTCGCCGAGCTGCGCGGCCTGGCCGCGGCCGTGGGCGACCTCCCCGGGGCGGCGGCCCTGGACGACGAGCTGGTCGCGGCCGTCGGCCACGCCTACCGCCACCGGCCGGCCCGCCGCTGGCGCTACGCCTGCCCGGTCTGGCGGGACCCGTGGATGTGGCTGGGCCGCCGGACCTATGCGGCCGACCTGCTCGGGCTGGCCGGGGGCGAGCCGGTGCTGGACGACCCGGCCACCCGCTATCCCAGGCTGGCGCCGGCCGAGCTGGCCGCCCGCGGCCCCGAGGTGGTGCTGCTCCCCTCCGAGCCGTACGCGTTCACCGAGGCCGACGCCGAGGAGGTGGCGGCCGGCTTCCCCGGGGCCCGGGTCGAGCTGGTCGACGGCCGCGCCCTCACCTGGTACGGCCCCCGCATCCCGGCCGCCCTCGCCGGGTTCCGGGAGCTGCTGGAGCGGGCGGCGTGAACGACGAGCACCTGACCGACGGCTGGGAGCCGGACCTGCCGGTCGCCGACACCCTGTTGCGCCAGTACGTGTTCAACCTGGCCGCCTTCAGCGAGGTCCCGGCCGTGGCCGCCGGGGCCCGGGTGCTGCGCACCGACGAGCTCGCCGCCGCCGACCTGGGCCGGCCGGCGGCCATGCACAACTCGGCCACCCTGCTGCGGCCCCTGCCCTCCGACCGGCCCGGGGCGGTCCTGGAGGCCGTCGAGGGGTTCTTCGACGGGCAGGGGACCGGCGAGGCCTACCTGTGGAGCGCCTGGCCGACCCCGGACCTGCGTCCTCGCGGCTGGGTCCTGGAGGGTCACCCGCCGCTGCTGGTGCGGGTGCCGGGCCGGCCGCCCCCGCCGGTCCCGCCCGGCCTGCGGGTCGAGCGGGTCACCGGCGTGGAGGGCCTGCGCGACTGGGAGCGGATCGCGGTCGACGGCTTCCCCTACCGCGAGCTCCAGCCCTGGCACCCCGGGGTGCTGCTGGGGGAGCGGGTCCTCGACGACGAGCGGATGCGGCTGTGGGTCGGCTACGAGGGCGACCGTCCGGTGTGCATGGGAACCCTGTTCGTGGCCTTCGGGGTGGCCGCGTTCTCCCTCGGGGTGACCCTGCCCGAGGCCAGGCGCCGCGGCTACTGGGCGGCCATGGCCGGGGTCCGGCTGGCGGACGAGCCCGGCCTGCCGGCCGTCGGGGTGTTCAGCGACATGAGCAGGTCACCGGCGGAGGCGCTGGGCTTCCTGCCGGTGACCCGCTTCACCCTCTGGCACCGCCCTCGGGCTACTTCCTGATCAGCTCGGCCTCGATCTCGAGGCGGACCGTCTTGGAGAGCAGGAAGCCGCCCGTCTCCAGGGGGGCGTTCCAGACCAGGCCCCAGTCCTCGCGGTTGACCTCGGGCACCACGCCCGAGAAGCCGATGCGCTGGTTGCCCCAGGGGTCGACGGCGCCGCCGAGGAACTCGAGGTCCACGGTGACCGGGCGGGTGACGCCCTTGATGGTCAGGTCGCCGTCGACCTTCCACTGGGTCTCGCCGTCGCCGGGCCGGATGCCGGTGCTGCGGAAGCTGATGGTGGGGTGCTCCTCGACGCCGAAGAAGTCGTTGGACCGCATATGGGCGTCGCGGGTCTCGTCTTTGGTGTCGACGCTGGAGGCGTCGATCTCGATCTCCAGGGTCGAGTCCTCGGGCCGGTCGGCGACGGTGGTCGCGCCGCCGGCGGCCGGGAAGCGGCCGCGGACCTTGGCCATCAGGTGGCGGGCGATGAACTCGAACGACTGGTGGGACGGGTCGATCTCCCAGGTGCCGGCCTCGGGGACGGGCCGGCCGTTCACGATCCGGACCCCAGGGGTCGTGACTGCCTCGCTCATGCTTGTCTCCTCCTTCAGGACAGGCAAGACGTCTACCACAATGACGGCCACAACAACTACCGGAGGATAGTTGTTCCCGCAACCAACGGGGAGCGTGCTCCGTCAGTGGTACAGGTGCTCGGCGGCGGGGTAGTGGCCCTCGGCGACGTCCTTGGCGAAGCGGCCGGCGGCCTCGGTGATGATCGAGCGGAGATCCGCGTAGCGCTTGACGAAGCGGGGGGTCGGGTCCGGGGTCAGGCCGAGCAGGTCGGTGATGACCAGCACCTGGGCGTCGGTGCCGGG
>DASZON010000345.1:0-8833 GCA_035550755.1 Actinomycetota bacterium
CCTCGGCGACGGTGAACGCCAGGTCGGCCGCCCGTACCTGGACAAGCTTTCCGCTGACCAGCAGCCGCTGCAGCGGCAAGGGCGGATCGACCCGGGTGGCCAGCACCAGCCGCAGCTGCGGGGGGGCGTGGCGCAGGAGGAACTCCAGCCCCTCGAAGACGGTCGCGTCGGTGATGTCGTGGAGGTCGTCGAGGACCAGCACGACCGGGCCGGGAAGCGCCGCCAGGCCGCTGACCAGCTGGGACAGGAAGTCTTTGTCCGGTTCGGCCGGGGGTGCGAGCGCCCGCAGCGCGCTGTCGCCGGGCACGGCGCCCGACTGGCACAGCGCCGCCAGGGTGTACGCCCAGAACCGGGCGGCCTCGTTGTCGGCGGCATCCAGCGACAGCCAGGCCACCGGCCCTGGGGGCTGCCGCGACGAGCTCCAGGTGGCGAGCAGCGTGGTCTTGCCCGCACCCGCCGGAGCCGACACCAGCGTCAGCAGCTGCCGGGTCCCCGCGTCGAGCAGGTCGAACAGCCGCGGACGGGGCACCTGACGAAGCGAGCAACGCGGCGGCGTCAGCTTGTTCGCGAGCAGGGCCACGCCGACGGCCGCGGCCGGCCGACTCTCCGGTCGCCGCCGTCCCGCCGTCCTGGATCCCCGCACCGTCGCCACGGGCTGGCACCCTCCTGCCCGTCGGTCCCGGATCGCCAGCATGTCGCGGGCCCGGCCGGATGTCCTCACCCTCTCGGGGTGAATCCGCTCCTTCCGGCCACCGGGGCGGCATCCGGCGGCGCTAGCCCCTCGGGACGGGGCGGCCGAACTCCCCGGGTGGGTAGAAGGTGGTCCGGACGACCAGGCTGTCGGCGACGATGTCGTGCCAGGTCCGCTTGCGGGGTTCCCACAGCATCCAGAAATAGCCGATGAAGAGCGCGATGGCGGACAGGCTGCTCACCAGCGCCCTGGTGAACGCCCGGACATAGGGCAGGCTCCGGCCGGTGCCGGCGTCGAGCACCCGGATCCCCATGATCAGGTTGCCGATCGACTGGCCGGCGCTGGTGGCGTGGAAGTAGCTGAAGTAGACGAGGCCGACCAGGACGAACGGGCCGGGCGGGGGCTGGTAGCTGGGGTCGCCGACGGCCGTCGGCGGCGAGTAGGCCTCGACGCCGAACAGGTTGCCGACGGCGGCGGCGACGACCCCGACCAGGATCCAGTCCAGGAACGCGGCCGCCAGGCGGCGCCAGAAGCCCGCCAGGGCCTCGGCTGGCGGCCCGGCCGCCGCGGACGCGGGCGGTGGGGCGGCCGCCGCGGACACGGGCGGCGGAGGGGGCTGGTCATCGGCCATGGCGAGCTCCTCTCGCGGTCGTCGCGCCGGCAGGAGCGGTGCCGGAGCCGGGCCGAGCAAGTCAATCACACCGGCACGGCCGCCCTTCCCCGCACCGGGCCGTCCCGGGCAGGACCGGGCCCGCACGATATCCTTCGCGGATCGGCAGGGAGGACACGTGCGTCGCGCCATCCAGGTTCTCGGCATCGCCCTGATGGTCGCCGGGCTGTTCCTCGACACCTCGATGCGCAACCGCAGCCGCCGCGCCGGCGAGCCGGCCGGCCAGGACCGCACGAGCCGTCTCCCGCTGGGGCTGTTCTGGGCCGGAGCGGTGCTGGTGGTGCTGTCGTCCATCGCGGTATGACCGTCCGGAGGCCGGGGTGGAGCGTGCGCCGGCCGCACCACGCCGTGTCGGGTGGGGGTTCATCTCGCTGTACACGCTGGCCTACGTCAGCACCAGCCTGCTGTTCCTGGCGCCCCTGCTGGTGACCTTGGCCTTGAAGGTCAACTCGCTCGTCGGCATCGAGCAGGCGCCCAACAGCCTGGCCCTGGTCACCGGGACCGGTGCCCTGCTGGCCATGGTGGGCAATCCGTTCTTCGGCAGGCTGAGCGACCGCACCACCTCGCCGTGGGGCATGCGGCGGCCCTGGATGCTGATCGGCCTGGTCGGTGGGTCGCTGGGGATCCTCCTGGTGGCCCTGGCCCCCAACGTCGCGGTGGTCCTGGTCGGCTGGTGCATCGCCCAGCTGCTGTTCAACGCCCTGCTGGCCGCCCTGGCGGCGGTGCTGCCGGACCAAGGTCCCACCCGCCCAGCGCGGCCTGGTGTCGGGGTTCCTGGGGGTCTGTGTGCCGATCGCGTCGGTCAGTGGCACCTTCCTGGTCCAGCTGTTCACCGGCAACCGCCTGGCCATGTTCCTGGGCCCGTGCGTGATCGGCGGGTGCTTCATCCTGGTCTTCGCGGCCAGCCTGCACGACCGCCGGCTGGCCAAGGCCGACCGGCCGGCCTGGTCGCTGCGGGAGCTCGCCGGCAGCTTCTATGTCAACCCGCGGCAGAACCCGGACTTCGCCTGGGCGTTCGTCAGCCGCTTCCTGTTCGTGCTGGCCTACGCCTTCCTGGTCACCTACCAGGTCTACTACCTGCTGGAGCAGCTCGGCAGCGCCGAGGCCGAGGTGCCACGGCAGGTCTTCCTCGGCACCCTGGTCCAGTCCACCATCGTGGTCACGGCTTCCCTCGCCGGTGGCCGGCTGTCGGACCGGACGGGCCGACGCAAGCTGTTCGTCCTCACCGCGGCGGTCGTGTACGGCCTGGCGCTGTTCGTGCTCGCCATCGCCAGCGGCGTCAACGGGTTCCTGGTCGGCATGGCGGTCGGCGGGCTCGGCTTCGGGGTGTACACCGCCGTCGACCTCGCGCTGGTGGTTGACGTGCTCCCGGACACCGACAACGCCGCCAAGGACCTCGGGGTGCTGAACATCGCCGGCGCTTCTCGGTGGCGCCGGGGATCACCCCGGCCATCCTGGCCCTGGGCAACGGCAGCTACGGGGTGCTCTATGGGGTCGCTGGGGTCTCGGCCATCCTGGAGCTGCCGCCATCGTGCCCGTGAAGGGCGTCCGGTAGGCCGCCGAGTTCACCAGGTCGCTCACCACATGTGGTGATGTCCGCTCACCACATCGCCTCCTACCTTGCCGCCATCCCGCAACACCGTCGGGCAGCAAGCGAAAGGAGGACCATGCGCGACACGCCGGCTCGCCACCCGCCCGACCCGGAGCGGTACCAGATCCGGCTCGAGGGGCACCTCGGCGCCCGCTGGGCGGCCCGGTTCGACCTGGAACGCCTGCTCCAGGCGGCCGACGCCGGCGAGCGGACGGGCAGTGCCATCGAGGTCCTGGTGCTGCGGGCGCTCACCAGCCACGCCCGCGGGAACGTCCCGGAGGCGCTGGCGGCGCTGGAGCGGGCGCTGACCCTGGCCGGACCGGAGGGCTACGTCCGCGTGTTCGCCGCCGAGGGACCACCGATGGCGTCGCTGCTGCGCCAGGTCGCGAGACGGCGGCCCGGGTGGGACTACGCCCGCCGGCTGCTGGACGCCTGCCGCCAGGCCGGCGGGACCACCCCTGCCGGGCAGGCCACCTCCGCCGGCCGGCGCCTCGTCGAGCCCCTGAGCGAGCGCGAGCTCGACGTCCTCCGGCTGCTCTCCTCCGACCTCGACGGCCCCGACATCGCCCGGGAGCTCACGATCTCGTTGAACACCCTGCGGACCCACACCAGGAGCATCTACGCCAAGCTCGGCGTCAACAGCCGCCGGGCCGCGGTCCGCCAGGCCGCCGAGCTCGACCTGCTGTCGCGCACCCGCGACCGCTGACCCGCGAGCTTGACAGGAGAACCATACAACCGTATGGTTGTATCAATGCAGACGACCCTCGACTTCGACCGCGTCTTCCGGGCGCTGGCCGACGGCACCCGTCGCGACATCGTCCGCCGGGCGATCGCGGGTGAGGAGGGCGTGGCCGAGCTGGCCGAGCACTACCCCATGAGCTTCGCGGCGGTGCAGAAGCACGTCGCCATCCTCGAACGGGCCGGCCTGGTCACCAAGGTCCGCAGCGGGCGCCGCAAGGTCGTCCGCACCAACGTCGAGGGGCTCCGCCGGACCCGGCGCCTGCTCGACCGCTACGAGGAGCTGTGGCGGGGGCGGCTCGACCGGATGACCGCGCTCGTCGCCGACCTGAAGGAGGCCGATCCATGACCGTCACCGCCGTCCGCAAGGACCCCCAGGCATTGACCATGACCATCGACGCCGAGTTCGACGCCTCGCCCGAGCGGGTGTGGCGGCTCTGGGCCGACCCGCGGCAGCTCGAGCGCTGGTGGGGCCCGCCGACCTACCCGGCCACCTTCACCAGGCACGAGCTGGCGCCGGGAGGCCGGGTCGAGTACCACATGACCGGTCCCGAGGGCGACCAGCCGCACGGCTACTGGGACGTCGTCGAGGTCGACCCGCCGCGGTCGCTCCTGTTCCGGGACGGCTTGGCCAACGACGACGGCTCCCCGAACACGGAGTTCCCGCGCACCACCGCCCGGGTCACGATCGAGCAGGTCGGCCCTGGGCGGACCAGGATGTCGATCCAGAGCCTGTTCGCCAGCCCCGAGGCGATGGAGCAGGTCCTCGCGCTCGGCATGGAGGAGGGCCTCAAGCAGGCCGTCGGGCAGATCGACGCCATCCTCGCCGAGGACGGCGTCCCTTCGGCGACGCACCGATAGGAGCCACCAGATGACGACGACCCACACCCTTGACGTCCCCGGCGCCACCCTCACCTATGACGTCCGCCGCAACGACGCCAGCACCGAGCCGGTCCTGCTGCTGATCGGCTCGCCGATGGGCGCCGCCGGCTTCGGCACGCTGTCGGGCCACTTCACCGACCGCACGGTGGTGACCTACGACCCCCGCGGGGTCGAGCGCAGCGTGAAGGCCGATCCGGCCAGCCCGGTGACGCCCGACGTGCACGCCGACGACCTGCACCGGCTCATCCAGGCGGTCGGCGGGCCGGTCGACCTGTTCGCCAGCAGCGGCGGCGCGGTCAACGCGCTCGCCCTGGTGTCCAGGCACCCCGAGGACGTCCGGACGCTGGTCGCCCACGAGCCGCCGCTGGCCGCGATCCTGCCCGACCGCGAGTACGCCATGGCGGCCACCACGGCGGTCCAGGAGACCTACCAGCGCGACGGCTTCGGCCCGGCGATGGCGCAGTTCATCGCCATCGTCAGCCACCGGGGACCGTTCACCGCCGAGCTCGCCGCCCAGCCGGCGCCCGACCCGGCGATGTTCGGCCTGCCGGCCACCGACGACGGCTCGCGCACCGACCCGCTGCTCGGCCAGAACATCATCACCTGCACCCACTACGAGCCCGACTTCGACGCCCTGGCGTCGGCGTCGACCCAGATCGTCCTGGCCGCCGGCGAGGAGTCGGAGGGCGAGATGGCCAACCGCGGCGCCTACGCCGTCGCCGAGCGGCTCGACACCAAGGCGGTGGTCTTCCCGAGCAACCACGGCGGCTTCCTCGGCGGCGAGTACGGCCAGGCCGGCCAGCCCGACGCCTTCGCCGCCAAGCTCCGCGAGGTCCTGACCACCGGGGGGTGACGGACCGGCGGACCGGCTGGCCGCTCGCCCGCGGTCAGCCGCGCACGCCGTACAGGTGCTCGAGGGCCAGCTGGTCGAGGCGTTCGAAGGCCATCCCCCGGCCGGCTGCCTCCTCGGGGTCGAACCGCTCCTCGCGGAGGGTCTCGACGGTCTCGCCCTTGGCCAGGGTGGGCTCGGACAGCTGGTCGACCCGGGCGTCGCGGAAGGCCAGGACGACGTCGGGGTCGGCGCGGAACGCCCGGGCCTTGGAGCGCAGGATCAGGTAGTTGCGCATGCAGGCGGCCGCCGATGCCCACACCCCGTCCAGGTCCTCGGTCCGGGGCGGCTTGAAGTCGAAGTGGCGCGGGCCGTCGTAGCCACCGGACTCCAGGATGTCGACGGTCCAGAACGCCCCCCGGGCGTTGCCGGCCCCGAAGCGCAGGTCCTGGTCGTAGCGGGGGCCGTGCTGGCCGTTGAGGTCGACGTGGAACAGCTTGCCGTGCCAGAGAGCCTGGGCAAGGCCGTGGGCGAAGTTCAGGCTCGCCATCTCCTCGTGCCCGACCTCGGGGTTCAGCCCGACCAGCTCGGGATGGGCCAGCTCGTTGATGAAGGCCAGGGCGTGGCCGACGGTGGGGAGCAGGATGTCCCCCCGGGGCTCGTTCGGCTTGGGCTCCAGCGCGAACCGGATCGGATAGCCCTGGTCGAGCACGTACTGGCCGAGGACGTCGAAGGCCTCCTTGTAGCGGTCCAGGGCCGCCCGGATGTCCTTGGCCGCCCCGGACTCGGCGCCCTCGCGGCCGCCCCAGCACACGAACGTGCCCGCCCCCAGGGACGCGGCCAGGTCGAGGTTGTCGGCGACCTTGCGGATGGCGAAGCGGCGCACGTCGCGGTCGTTGTTGGTGAACCCGCCGTCGCGGAACACCGGGTGCGAGAACAGGTTGGTGGTGATCATGGGGACGGCCAGGCCGGTGGCGTCCAGCGCCTTGCGGAACGGCTGGAGGTGGCTCTCGCGCTCGGCCGGACCGGACCCGAAGGGGAAGACGTCGTTGTCGTGGAAGGTCACCCCGTAGGCGCCGAGCTCGGCCAGCCGCTGCACCGCCTCGGCCGGGTCCATCGGCGGGCGGACGGCCCCGCCGAACACGTCCACCCCCTGCCAGCCGACCGTCCACAGCCCGAAGGTGAACTTGTCCTCGGGGGTCGGGGTGAATTCGGCCATGCGGGTTCCTCCTGGTGGGAGCTGCGGGTTTCAGGGGTGGACGAGGATCTTGACCGCGTCGCCGTCGGGTGCGGTCAGGGTCGCGAACGCCCGATCGGCCTGCTCGAGCGGGAAGTTGTGGGTGACCAGCGGCGCCGGGTCGAGGATACCGTCGCTGTAGAGCCTGACGACCCAGCGCCAGGCGGTGCGGGAGGCGGCGAAGCCCCCCTGGAGCCGGAGCTGGTTGAGGGTGACCGTGTCCGGGTCGATCACCGGCCGCCCGGCCCCGGAGATGCCGAGCAGGAGGGCGCTGCCGCCCCGCCGCAGCATGGGCAGGGCGGTGGCCGGGCCGCCGGGGCCGTTGGTCGCCTCGACCACCGCGTCGAGCCGGCCGGCCAGGGCGGCGAGGGCGTCGGCGTCGGTGGCGGCCACGACCCGGGTGGCGCCGCAGCCCGGCCCGAAGGCCGAGCGCGCCGGCCGGGCACCCACCAGCACGAGCTCGGCGGGCGTGGTCGTGCGCAGCAGGAGCAGGGCGAGCAGGCCGAGCGGCCCGTCGCCGACCACCGCGACCCGCGAGCCCGGCAACGGCAGGCCCGCCTCGAGCAGGCCGCTGGCCACGCAGGCGGCCGGCTCGAGCAGGGCGGCCGCCTCCACCGGCCGGTCCGCCGGCAGGCGGTGGACCAGGCCGGCCGGGACGACCAGGCACTCGGCCAGGGCGCCGGGATGGGTGAAGCCGGTCTCGGCGTAGGCGGCCGTGCAGATGTTGGTGCGGCCCTCGGCGCAGCGGTCACAGACCCCGCAGGCACGCAGCCCCTCGGCGACCACCGGGTCGCCCGGGGCGAGGCCGTCCACGCCCGGCCCGGCCGCCAGCACCCGGCCGGCCCACTCGTGGCCCGGCACCACCGGGTAGCGGACGTAGGCCGCCGGGCGCCGGCCGTCGAGCAGCTCCAGGTCCGAGCCGCAGATCCCGGCGGCGGCGACCTCGACCAGGACCTCGCCCGGCCCCGGCGCCGCCTCCGGCACCGTCCTGACGGCTGACGCCCCCGGCCGGTCCACCACCAGGGCCAGCATGCGCTACCCCTGCGGCGTGGGCCGCGCGTTCATGCCCGGGTCGGGCCGCAGCTTCTGGGTCCTGGCGGCCCGGTACTCGGCCACCACCAGGTCGGTCAGCTCCTGCGCCGAGGTCTGCGAGGTCGGCTTGTCGAAGGTGATCGTCCCGTGCTGGAGCAGGTTGATCCGGTCGCAGACCTCGAGGATCTGGCCGTAGTTGTGGGCGATGATGATGATCGAGACGTTCCCTCTGGCCTTGAGGTCGCGGACCAGGTCGAGGATGAGGGCGCCCTCCTTGGCCCCCATGGCGGCCAGCGGCTCGTCCAGCAGCAGGATCCTGGCGTCGCTGTAGACCGAGCGGGCGACGGCGATCGCCTGGCGCTGGCCGCCCGACAGCTTGGCCACCTCGTCCTCGACCGACGGGATGTTCACGCCCATGTCCTCGAGGTGCTCCCTGGCCAGGCGGCGCATCCGCCGGTTGCTGAGCAGCGGCCAGCGCACCATCTCCCGGTTGAGGAACATGTTGTGGTAGACGCTCAGCTCGTTGACCAGGGCCAGGTCCTGGTAGACGGTGTCGATGCCGAGGGTGCGGGCGTGGTCGACGGACCGCAGCGCGACCTCCTCGCCGCCGACGAAGATGCTGCCGGCGTCGGGCTGGTGGAAGCCGCAGATGATCTTGATCAGGGTCGACTTGCCGGCGCCGTTGTCGCCGATGAGGCCGAGCACCTCGCCCTTGCCGAGGTGCAGGTTGACGTCGCGCAGGGCGGTGACCCCGCCGAAGCGCTTGGCCACGTGCTCGACCCGGAGGGCCTCGCCGTCGGGCGCCATCAGGTCCGGCCCGCCCGGCGGAGCCTGGACAGGTACACGTTGGCGATCATCGAGATCAGGATCGCGACTCCCAGGATGATGAAGTACGGGTTGGCGCTGATCCCGATGAGGTTCATGCCGTCCTGCAGCTCGGCCAGGACGAGCGCGCCCAGGGCCGCCCCGATGACGGTGCCGGACCCGCCGGCCAGGGCGGTGCCCCCGATGACCGAGGCCGCGACGGCGGTGAACATGATCCCGAAGCCGCCGCCCAGGTTGGGGTCGATGGTGTTGATGCGGAAGGCCTCCAGGATGCCGGCGAACCCGCCCAGGGTGGCCACCATCATGAAGTTGCCGATCTTGATGCGGCCGGCCCGGAT
>DASZON010000346.1:0-7816 GCA_035550755.1 Actinomycetota bacterium
TCCAGCGGCCCCATCCGCCCCTGCTGCTCGGCGGCACGGCCAAGCCGGCCCTGCGGCGCGCCGGCCGGCTGGCCGACGGCTGGGTCAGCGGCAGCACCGCCGACCTGACCAAGGTGGGCGCGTCCATCGAGGTCGTGCGGGCGGCGGCCCGCGAGGCCGGCCGCGACCCGGACCGGCTGCGGTTCGTCTGCCGGGGCCCGGTCAAGGTCCGGCCGGCCGGCCAGCCGGACCGGGCGCCGCTGTCCGGCTCCTTCGCCGAGATCCGCGGCGACCTCGAGATGCTGGCCGCCCAGGGCATGACCGAGGTCTTCGTCGACCTCAACTTCGACCCGGAGATCGGCGCCCCCGACGCCGACCCGGGCGAGTCGATCCGGCGGGCCGAGGAGGCCCTGGAGGCGCTGGCCCCCGCCTGAGCGGTCCCGGCCGCGGCGGTGCCACCACGCGCCGACGCTACGCTGCGGTCGCCGACGCCAGAAGGGTCACGGCCGTGGACAACCCGGTGGACCGCCAGCCCGAGCTCGCCGAGAAGGCCGAGCGGACCAGCGCGCGTCGCGGTAGGGCGCTCGAGGCCCTGCACCGGGTGCGCGAAGCGCACCTGCGCGCGATCGAGCTGCACGAGCGGGCGGCCCTGCTGTTCGAGGAGCGGGGCGATGCCGAGCGGGCCGCGGGCGAGCGCGAGGCCGTCCAGCGGGAGTGGCATCGTCTCAGGAGGCCGAGCAGATGATCGCCGAGGCCGAGGCACGCCCGCTCCCGCCCGCCGGCCCCGCAGGGGCCGCGGACGCCTGACCTGGGGCCGGCTCCTACCGGGCCGACCGGAACCTGGCGACCAGCGCCAGCCCCACCACGCCCGCCACCACCAGGGCGGCGGTGATGAGCAGAGCCTCGATGACGACCACCACGACCTCCTCGCCCTGGGAGTACCCGATCGGCGCCACCCGAATCAGGTCGAGCAAGATGCGGGGCGGAGGCGCGCTCACGCCTCCGCCCCGTGGCAGGAGAGAACTACCGGACCTGCCGGGACCGGCCGCGGTCGAACTCGCCGTTCCGCACGCCGGCCAGGAACGCGTCCCACTCATGGGCGGTGAACAGCAGCACCGGACCGGTGCGGTCCTTGGAGTCACGCACGGCGACCCCGGTGGTGTCGAGGGCGACCTCGACACAGCCGTTGTTGCCGCTGCGGGTGCTCTTCCGCCACACCGCGCGAGACAGGTCCACGATCAGCTCCTTTCTCCTACTGCAGTTGGGACTGGAGGTCGGCAAGGGTCCGCAGGGAGGCGTCGGGGTCCTGCGCTGCGGCTCGCAGGCGGTCGAAGATCGAGTTGTAGCGGCGGGTCGCCTCTGGCCGTTCGACGTAGAGGTCTCCCCCGGTGTTCTCGATGTACACCACGTCCGGGTCCTCACGGTCGCGGTAGTGGAGGATGGTGAACTCGCCGTCCATCCCGGCGTGGGCGCCGCTCGAGAACGGCAGTACCTGGATGGTCACGTTCGGCAGCCGGCCGGCGTCGACCAGGTGCTGGAGCTGCTCGCCCATGACCATGGGCCCGCCGACCTGCCGGCGCACCACGGCCTCGTCGAGGACGGCCCAGAACTCGGGGGGCGTGTCCCTGGTGAGGACCGCCTGCCGCCGGGTCCGGAGCTCCAGGCGGCGCTCGATCTCGGCCGCCTTGGCGTCGACGCGGATCGCGCCCAGCACCGCCCGGGCGTAGGCCTCGGTCTGGAGCAGCCCGGGGACGAGCTGGGTCGA
The DNA here is from genome assembly GCA_035550755.1 of Actinomycetota bacterium. Lineage (GTDB taxonomy): Bacteria > Actinomycetota > CALGFH01 > CALGFH01 > CALGFH01 > CALGFH01. Next base: position 1,745 of record DASZON010000346.1, read on the forward strand.
GTACTGCCAGATGGCCGAGGCCTCGTCCTCGAGGCCGGCCAGGGGAATGTTGGGCAGGTCCTTGTACTCCTGCCACCAGCGCCGCTTGCGCGACTCCCGGGTGGTCGCCAGCAGCTGCTCGCGCTGGGTCCCCGAGACGCCGTAGATGTCGAGGAGGTCGCGCAGGTCCCGAGGCTGCACGCCCACCTGGGCGGTCTCCATGCGCGAGACGGTCGAGGCGGAGATCTCGAGCTTCTCCGCCACCTCCTCGATGGTCAGGCCGGCGTCCTCACGCAGATGCCGCAAGGCGCGGGCCAGCCGCCGCTGTTGGACCGTTGGGCTCGCCATAGGAACCGGGACCCTCCTTCCGAGCCGGGGAGTCTAACGGCGCATCTCGCGGAATGCACATTGCAGGAGGGCGAGCGAGCGAATCGGGAATCTGCCCCTTCGAGCAGGTCAAGCCATTCGCCTGGAGCAGCGAAGTTGCCCGAGCATACTGCGTCTGGATCTCGCATTCAACAACTATCAACTCGGGCTTTACATACTGCAACTTGCAATTCGGGCTTCGCGGAGCGATGATAGGGCTGGGACCCGCTTCGCACTTCCCGGACCGCAGGGAGGAAGATGATGCCGCACCCACCCACCCCCTGGATCGGGCTGGCCGCCATCGTGGCCATGTTCGTCCTTCCCTTCCTACCCGCCCGGCTGTTCGACGGGCCACGCACGATCAAGCGCTACGCCCGGCGGGTGGTGTGCGGCGACTGCGGGGAGCGGTGGACCGACGACCACGAGTGCGCCGTGGTGCTCTCGGAGGCCCCGCCGCCCCGCCGGCGGCTCCGGGCCGACCTGCGCCGGACCTCCCGGCCTCGCGCCCTCCCCAGGACCACCACGCGCACGCTGGAACGCCGCCGCTTCTAGCGACTCGGCGCATCGGTTATCGTTGTCCCTCATCTCCGTCTCGTCTGGATCGACGTCGGCCGGGGCTTCACCTGAGGAGGGCGAGGATGGACCTGTCGACGGCAAGCTGGCGCAAGAGCAGCCACAGCGGCTCCAACGGCTGCGTCGAGGTCGCGCGCCAGGGCGATCAGGTCGCCCTCCGCGACTCCAAGCACCCCGGCGGCGGGGTCCTGGTGTTCACCGCCCACGAATGGCGGGCGTTCCTCGACGGCGTGCGGGGCGGGGAGTTCGACGAGCCCGAGGGCGGGGTCCAGCCCGAATTCGTGTCTCGCTGACCACCGCATAGGCTTCGCCCATCGGTCGAAGGAGGTTCGATGGGCTTGGCGCGGACGATGGAGGAGATCGCCGGCGTTGTGGAGGTGCTGGGGGTCGCCACCCTGGTCCTCGGGCTGCTGGTGGCGCTGGTCCAGGGCGCGCGCCGTCTCTTCGGCGACGGGGGCGCCGAGGAGGCCTACCGGGTGGTGCGGACGGTGTTCGGGCGCAGCATCCTGCTCGGCCTCGAGTTCCTGGTGGCCGCCGACATCATCCGGACCGTGGCGGTGGAGCCCTCGCTGGAGAACGTCGCCGTCCTGGGGGTGATCGTGCTCATCAGGACGTTCCTGAGCTTCTCGCTCGAGGTGGAGATCGACGGCCGCCTGCCCTGGCGGCGCTGACCGGCCGGCCCGGCCCCTCCAAACCGCTGGACGGCCGCCACTATCGTGGACAGGGCCATGCCAGCCATCACCTATCCGCCGGAGCTGCCGGTCAGCCAGCGGCGGGACGAGATCGCCAAGGCCATCCGCGAGCACCAGGTCGTGGTCGTGGCCGGAGAGACCGGGTCGGGCAAGACCACCCAGCTGCCCAAGATCTGCCTGGAGCTGGGCCGGGGCACGGCCGGGATGATCGGCCACACCCAGCCGCGGCGGCTGGCCGCCCGCACCGTGGCCGAGCGGATCGCCGCCGAGCTGGGCTCGGAGCTGGGCGGCCGGGTCGGCTACCAGGTCCGCTTCACCGACCGGGTCAGCCGCGACACCCAGGTCAAGCTGATGACCGACGGGATCCTCCTGGCCGAGCTGGCCAGGGACCGGAACCTGCGGCGCTACGACACGATCATCATCGACGAGGCCCACGAGCGCAGCCTCAACGTCGACTTCCTGCTCGGCTACCTGGCCCGGCTGCTCCCCCGCCGGCCCGACCTGAAGCTCGTCATCACCTCGGCCACCATCGACCCCGAGCGCTTCAGCCGCCACTTCGGCGGCGCCCCGGTGGTCGAGGTGTCCGGCCGCACCTACCCCGTGGAGGTCCGCTACCGCCCCCTTGGCGAGGACCCCGACGACGACCGCGACCAGACCCAGGGGATCCTGGACGCGGTCGACGAGCTCTGCCGCGAGGGCGCGGGCGACATCCTGGTGTTCCTCTCGGGCGAGCGGGAGATCCGCGACACCGCCGACGCCCTGCGTGGCCACCAGTTCCCCCGCAGCCCCGGCGGGGTCGACATCCTGCCCCTGTACGCCCGGCTGGCCGCCGCCGAGCAGCACCGGGTGTTCCAGGCGCATGCCGGGCGGCGGGTGGTGCTGGCCACCAACGTGGCCGAGACCTCGCTGACCGTCCCGGGGATCAAGTACGTGGTCGACCCGGGCACGGCCAGGATCTCCCGCTACAGCCACCGGTCGAAGGTGCAGCGGCTGCCCATCGAGCCGATCTCCCAGGCGTCGGGCAACCAGCGCAAGGGCCGCTGCGGCCGCACCTCGGACGGCATCTGCATCCGGCTCTACAGCGAGGAGGACTTCGCCAGCCGGCCCGAGTTCACCGACCCCGAGATCCTGCGCACCAACCTGGCCTCGGTGATCCTCCAGATGACCGCTCTGCGGCTGGGGGACGTGGCCGCGTTCCCGTTCATCGATCCGCCGGACCGGCGCAGCGTCAAGGCCGGGGTCGACCTGCTGGTGGAGCTGGGGGCGCTCGACGGCGGCCGGCTGACCCCGCTGGGGCGGCGGCTGGCGCAGGTCCCGGCCGACCCTCGCCTTGGCCGGATGCTGCTGGAGGCGGCCCGGCGCGACTGCGCCCGCGAGGTGCTGGTGATCGTGGCCGCCCTGTCCATCCAGGACCCGCGCGAGCGGCCCTCGGACAAGCAGGAGGCGGCCGACACCCAGCACCGCCGCTTCGCCGACAAGGGCTCGGACTTCCTGACCTGGCTGAACCTCTGGCGCCACCTGCACGAGCTCCAGGCCGAGCTGTCCTCCAACCAGTTCCGCCGCCGCTGCCGGGCCGAGTTCCTCAACTACCTGCGGGTTCGCGAGTGGCAGGACCTGCACGGCCAGCTCCGGGCCGTGGCCCGCGACCTGGGCATCCGGCTGAACCGGGCCGAGGCCCACCCCGACGCCGTCCACACCGCCCTGCTGGCCGGGCTGCTCAGCCACATCGGGCTCAAGCAGGGCGACACCCGCGAGTTCCTTGGCGCCCGGGGTACCCGCTTCACCGTCTGGCCCGGGTCGGCCCTGGCCCGCAAGCCCCCCCAGTGGGTGATGGCGGCCGAGCTGGTCGAGACCTCGCGCCTGTGGGGGCGGGAGGTGGCCCGGATCGAGCCCGAGTGGGCCGAGGAGCTGGGTGGCCACCTGGTCAGGCGCACCTACGCCGAGCCGCACTGGTCGCGGTCGCGCGGGGCGGCGATGGCCACCGAGCGGGTCACCCTCTACGGGGTGCCGATCGTGGCCGGCCGCCTGGTCGGCTACGCCCGGGTCGACCCGGCGGCCGCGCGCGAGCTGTTCCTGCGCCGCGCCCTGGTCGAGGGCGACTGGGAGACCCCGCACGAGTTCTTCGCCCGCAACCGGCGGCTCCTGGCCGAGGTCGAGGAGCTGGAGCACCGGGCCCGCCGGCGGGACATCCTGGTCGACGACCAGACCCTGTTCGACTTCTACGACCGCCGCATCCCCGACGAGGTCGTCTCGGCCCGCCACTTCGACGCCTGGTGGAAGCGCACGCGCCAGGAACGGCCGGACCTGCTCGACTTCGAGCGGTCGATGCTCATCGAGGAGCGGGCCGGCGCCCCCGAGGCGGCCGACTACCCCGACACCTGGACCCAGGGCGGTCACCGCCTGCGGCTGACCTACCAGTTCGAGCCGGGCAGCGACGCCGACGGGGTCACCGTCCACGTCCCCTTGGCCGTGCTCAACCAGATCGCCCCCGACGGCTTCGACTGGCAGGTCCCGGGGCTGCGCCACGAGCTGGTCACCGAGCTGATCCGTTCACTCCCCAAGGCGGTCCGGCGCAACTTCATCCCCGCCCCCGACTGGGCGACCTCGGTCCTGGAGCGGATCGGCCCCGGCGACGGGCCGCTGCTGGAGGGGCTGGCCGCCGAGCTGGAGCGCTCCGGGCGGGTGGAGGTCGCTCCGGGCGCATTCGACCTGGCCAAGGTCCCCGACCACCTGCGCATGACCTTCCGTGTGGTCGACCGGGGGGACCGGGGCCGAGGCCAGGGCCGGGTGGTGGGCGAGGGCAAGGACCTGGAGCGGCTCAAGGCCCGCCTGGCGCCCAGGATGCGCGCCGCCCTCGCCGCCGCCGCCCCCGGCCTGGAGCGCGACCAGCTCACCACCTGGGAGGTCGGTTCGTTGCCCCGGGTTGTCGAGGAGCGCCACGCCGGCCGCCTCGTCCGGGCGTTCCCCGCCCTGGTCGACGAGGACGGCCAGGTCGCCGTGCGGCTGCTCGGGTCCGAGGAGGAACAGGCCGCCGCCATGCTGGCCGGCACCCGCCGCCTGCTCCTGAACTCGGTCCCCTCCCCCGTGAAGTTCGTCCTCAGCCACCAGTCCAACCAGGCCAAGCTCACCCTCAGCCGCTACCGCCACGGCAGCGCCACCGACCTGTTCGCCGACTGCCTGTCCGCCGCCGCCGACGACCTCATCACCACCGCCGGCGGCCCCGCCTGGGACGAGCAGGGGTTCCGCCGTCTCCTGGAGACGGTCCGGGGCGAGCTGCCCACCGCCACCCTCGACGTGGTCTCGCTGGTCGAGCGCGTCCTGGCGGTGGCCAATCAGGTGGAGGGTCGCCTGACCGCGTTGACCAACCCCGCCTTCTCCCCCGCCACCAGCGACGTCCGCACCCAGCTCGACGCCCTCATCTACCCCGGCTGGGTCACCGCCACCACCCGCCCCCGCCTCCCCGACATCCACCGCTACGTCCGGGCGATGGTCCACCGCCTCGACCGCCTCTCCTCCAACCTGGCGGTGGACTCCGACCACATGGCGACTGTCGAGCGGGTCACGACCGCCTGGCATGCGGCCCTGGACCATTCCCCCACCGCCCGCGCCGACCCGGCCCTTGCCGAGATCCGCTGGATGATCGAGGAACTCAGGGTGAGCCTGTTCGCCCAGTCCCTGGGCACCCCCTACCCGGTGTCGGAGAAACGGGTGCTCAGGGCGATCGAGGACTGAAAAGAAAGAGGAGCAGGTGGGCTATCCTGGGTGGCACATCCCTCCGCCGACGCTGTCCGAGGCTGTTGACTGTTGCTCCAGACCGCTGAGACCTTCCGGCACGAGGCGTTGCTGTACGCCGGCGAGGTCGACTTCCTGGCCGGCACCCTGCCGTTCATCCGCGAGGGGGTCGCCGCCGGCGAGCCGGTGCTGGTGGTGGTGAGCGCGGCCCGGATCGGCCTGCTCCGCTCGGCCCTTGGCCCGGACGCCGACCGGGTCGCCTTCGCCGACATGGCCGAGCTCGGGGCCAACCCGGCCCGGATCATCCCCGCCTGGCGCGACTTCGTCGCCGGCAACGAAGCCGCCAACCGGCGCGCCCGCGGGATCGGCGAGCCCATCTGGGCCGCCAGGACCCCGGCCGAGCTGGTCGAGTGCCAGCGCCACGAGACCCTGCTCAACCTGGCCTTCGCCGGCGAGCCGGCATGGTGGCTGCTCTGCCCGTACGACACCACCGCCCTCGGCCTCGAGGTGCTGGAGGAGGCCTGGCGGAGCCACCCGTACGTGACCGAGGGCGGCGTCGGCATCGGCAGCGCCACCTACCGCGGCCTCGAGCGGGCGGCGGAGCCGTTCGCCGCGCCCCTGCCCGACCCGCCCGGGGAGCCGGCGGCGCTGCGCTTCGAGCTGGCCTCCCTGGCCGAGCTGCGCGGGCTGGTGGCCGGGCACGCGGAGGCGGCCGGCCTCGACCCGGCCC
>DASZON010000347.1:0-5708 GCA_035550755.1 Actinomycetota bacterium
ACAAGAGCGCAGCGGTAACCCCGAAGCCGCTGCAGTGGGAGGAGCTTCCCGGATGTCGAAGGCGCTCATGGGCTACGTAGGTCAGCCGCCCGCCTACATGATCTTGCGGGAGCTGAATGCCCTCAAAGCGCGTGTCGCCGAACTCGAGCGGCACCTCGCGGATGCTGAGCAGGAGCTCGCCCTTCGCGACGTCGAGGACTTCCGCACCTCGACCACCAAGGAAGCGGCCCTGGCCTAGCCAGGGTTTCTTGCACATCGGGGCCTCCTCCGGGAGGCCCCGAACCGTTTGTCACCAGATCTCCGACATCCCCGGGATCGTCGGATGCCCGTGCTAGCATCAGCCGGCCTCATGTTCCTCAAGTCACTGACCCTTCGCGGGTTCAAGTCGTTCGCCGAGAAGACCACCCTGGATTTCGAGCCGGGGATCACCGTCATCGTCGGTCCCAACGGCTCCGGAAAATCCAACGTGGTCGACGCCATCGCCTGGGTGCTGGGCGAGCAGGGCCCGAAATCGTTGCGCGGCGGCAAGATGGAGGACGTCATCTTCGCCGGCACGGGCAGCCGTGGTGCCCTCGGCCGGGCCGAGGTCGCCCTCACCATCGACAACTCGGCCGGCCTCCTGCCCATCGAGTACACCGAGGTCACGGTCACCCGGCTGCTCTACCGCTCGGGCGAGAGCGAGTACGCCATCAACGGCACCCCCTGCCGGCTGCTCGACATCCAGGAGCTGCTGTCGGACACCGGGGTCGGCCGCGAGCTGCACACCGTGCTCGGCCAGAACCGCCTCGAGGACGTCCTCCAGGGCCGCCCCGAGGACCGCCGGGCGGCCATCGAGGAGGCGGCCGGGGTCTACAAGCACCGCCGCCGCAAGGAGAAGGCCCTGCGCAAGCTGGCCGGCATGGAGCAGCACCTGGTCAGGCTGTCCGACCTGGTCGGCGAGCTGCGCCGCCAGCTCAAGCCCCTGCAGCAGCAGGCCGAGACGGCCGCCAGGGCGGCCGAGGTCGCGGCCGAGCTGCGCGAGGTCCGCCTCACCCTGAAGGCCAGGGAGCTGGCCGGGGTCCGCGAGCGCTCCGCCTCCCTGGACGCCGAGGAGGCCGCCTTCGCCAGCCGCCTGGCCGAGCTGGAGCATCGCCACGACGCCGAGGAGGCCCGCGAGCGCGCCCTCCAGGCCGAGCTGGCCGAGCTGGAGCCGGCCGCCGCCCGGGCCACCGACGCCGTCCACCGACTGGCCACCGTCCGTGAGCGCCTCAAGGGCACGGTCGCCCTGTGCGAGGCCCGGGCTCGCCACCTGGCCGAGTCCCTGGCCACCGAGCCCGAGGGTCGCTCCGTGGCCGACCTGGAGCGCGAGGCCGCCGAGGTGGCCGGGGAGCTCGCCGCCGTCGAGGCCGAGCTGGCCGCCACCACCGCCACCGCCACCGAGGCCGCCGCCGACCGCAACCGGGCCCGGGCCGCCCTGGCCGCCTTCGACCAGGCGGCCGCCCGCGCCGAGCGCGACCGCGCGGCCGCCCACCGCCGCGAGGTCCGCCTGGCCAGCGAGGTCGCCGGCCTGGAGCGCACCATCGAGCAGATGGAGGCCGAGACTGGCCGCCTCCGCGACCAGACCACCGCCCTCGAGCAGCGCCGCACCGCCACCGCCACCCAGGTCGACGGCTTCCGGGCCGAGCGGGCGGCGCTGGTGTCCGAGCAGTCGGCCCGGGAGGCCGCCCACCGCGCCGCCAACGCCCAGCGTGACGAGCTGGCCACCGCCGCCCGCCGCCTCGCCGCCGAAGAGCGCCGGGTCGAGGCCGACCGCGCCGCCGCCCGCGCCCGCCGCGAAGCCTTCGAAGCGACCGCCCGGGCCGCCGGCGGCGACGCCCTGGCCTTCCTGGAGGGCGCCGGCCGCGACGGCATCCTCGGTCCCCTCGCCCCCGCCCTCTCCGTCGACCCCGGCTACGAGGCCGCCGTCGCCGCCGCCCTCGGTCCCGACGCCGACGCCATCGTGGTCGCCGACCCCGCGGTCGCCGCCGGCGGCGCCCACCTGCTGCGGGACGCCGGCAGCGGCCGCGCGATCCTCCTGCACCCGAGCGCCAAGGATGGGCCGGGCGGTGGGTTGGGTGGGTTGGACGCCCCGGGCGAGACGCGGTTCAGCCCCCCCGCCGATCCGGGCGCGGGCCCCCGAACCGGGAGGGTAGCCGAGGCGCGGCGGGCCGGCGCCGGGTTGTCCACAGGGTCCGCGCTGCTCGAACGTGTGGCCACGACCGGCGTCGCCGGCGAGGTGGCCAGGGCGCTGCTGGACGGGGTGCTGGTCGCCGAGGACCTGGACCAGGCGAGGGAGCTGCTGGAGCTCCACCCGGGCCGGCGGGTCGTGACCCTGGCCGGGGAGCTGCTGGCCGCGGGGCGGGTCGAGGGTGGGGTGGTCCCCGAGGCGAGCGGGCTGGCGGCCCGGCGGGCGGCCGAGGAGGCGGCCGGGGCCGAGGCGGCGGCCGCCGCGACCCTGGAGCGGGTCGGCGCCGGGCTGCGCGCCGCCCAGGAGGAGCTTGAGGCGGCCGAACGGCAGGCCGCCGACGCCGCCCGGGCCCTGCGCGACGCCCAGGCGGCCGTCCGGCGCCTCGACGACCGGGCCACCATGGTCGGCAAGGAGCTCCGCGGCCTGGAGCGGGAGGCCGCGGCCGCCGCCGAGCGGCTCCACGAGCTGGACAGCGGCCGCGAGCGAACCGCCGTCCGCCTGGCCACCGCCCAGGCCGAGCTCGCCGCCGGCAAGGGCGAGCCCACCCCAACCGCGCCCCCCGCCGGGGACCCGGCCGCCCTCCAGCCCGAGCCTGGCCCCTACCTGACCGGCCCTCGGCAGGGGGTGCTCGCCGGGACCGGGGCGGAACGCGACGCCGAGCTGCTGGCGACCGGGCGCGAGCCGCTGGCCGGGGCGCTCGACCGGGCCGAGCAGGCGGCGACCGCCGCCCGGGTCGCCGGGGCGGCGGTGGGGGAGCGGCGGCGGCTGCTCGACCAGCGCCTGGCCGAGCTGCGGGCCCAGGCCGTGGCCGAGGCCGAGGCGGCCGAGCGGCGGGCCAAGGCGCACGCGGCCCGGCTCGACGGGGCCCGGCGGGCCGGGCTGGCCGCCACCGCCGGCGCCTCGGCCCTGGCCCGGCTGGAGCGGTCCCTGGCCGCGGCCACCGCCGAGCGCGACCGCCTCGCCGCCACCGTCCAGCAGGCCCGGAGCGCCCTGGCCGCGGCCGCCACCAGCCGCCGGGAGGCCGCCGACGCCCTCGACGAGCACCACGCCGTCACCCGCGCCTCCGACGAGGCCCGGGTCGAGGCCCGCCTCCGCGCCGAGGAGCTCGGCAAGCGGATCGTCGAGGAGTTCGCCATCGACCCCGACGAGGCCATGGCCGAGTACCTGCCCGGCGAGGCCCGCCTGGCCACCCTGGCCGAGACCGACCCCCGCCGCCAGCCCTCGGCCGAGCTGCGCCGGGTCGCCACCGCCCTCGACCGCCGCCTCACCCTGCTCGGCCGGGTCAACCCGCTCGCCCTGGAGGAGTTCAAGGCCCTCGAGGAGCGCTACACCTTCCTGTCCGGCCAGCTCCAGGACCTCAAGGAGAGCCGCCGCGACCTGCTCAAGGTGGTCCGGGCGGTCGACGAGCGGGTCCGGGAGGTCTTCGGCCAGGCCTTCGAGGACGTGGCCAGGGAGTTCGAGCGCACCTTCGGGCTGCTGTTCCCCGGCGGCGAGGGCCGCCTGGTCCTCACCGAGCCCGAGGACCTGCTGGCCACCGGGATCGAGGTCGAGGCCCGCCCGCCGGGCAAGAAGGTCCGGCGGCTGTCGCTGCTGTCCGGCGGCGAGCGCAGCCTGGTCGCGCTCGCCTTCTACTTCGCCATCTTCCGGGCCCGTCCCAGCCCCTTCTACGTGCTGGACGAGGTCGAGGCGGCCCTCGACGACGTCAACCTGCACCGGTTCCTCGACCTGCTCGACGACGCCCGCGAGCACGCCCAGCTGCTGGTCGTGAGCCATCAGCGCCGCACCATGGAGGCCGCCGACGCCCTCTACGGCGTCTCCATGCAGACCCACGGGATCAGCAAGGTCGTGAGCCGGCGGCTCCGCTCTGGCACCCTCGACCAGAACGCCGTCGCCGCCGCAACGAGGTGAGGTAGGTAGTGGAAGGGCTCCAGATCGTCCTCGTGGTCGCCGCCGTCCTGGTGCTGGCCGGTCTGCTGGCCGCGGTCCCGCTGGTCACCGGGCGCCGCCGCCGTCAGGACGCCGGCGAGGTCCGCCAGGCCGACCTGGGCCGCGAGCCCGGCGCCGGCGGCGGCCCCGGGCAGCCCCCACGGTCCGGCCGCGGCGCCGACGTCGACCTGCCCGACGACCGCGGCGTGGCCACCGCCGCCCCGCCCGCCCCCGACGAGGTCATCGCCCCCCGCCGCCGCTTCCGCGAGCGCCTCGGCCGTTCCCGGGCCGCCCTGTCCCGCGGCATGGCCGGCCTGCTGACCAGGGGCGCCGACGACGACGAGGCCTGGGACGAGCTGGAGGAGGCGCTGCTGTCGGCCGACGTCGGCGTGGCCACCGCCACCGAGCTGGTCGAGCGCCTGCGGACCCGGGCCCGGGCCGAGCACGCCAGCGGCCCCGCCCTGCGCGAGCTGCTCCGCGACGAGCTGCGCCAGGCCGTCGGCACCGGCGACCGGTCCCTTGCCCTCGACCTCCTCGAGGAGCACCAGCGGCCCGGGATCGTGCTGGTCGTCGGGGTCAACGGCACCGGCAAGACGACCACCGTCGGCAAGCTCGCCCTGGCCCTGTCCGAGGAGGGCAAGCAGCCGGTGCTGGCCGCGGCCGACACCTTCCGGGCCGCCGCCACCGAGCAGCTCTCCATCTGGGCCGAGCGGGTGGGCGCCCCGGTCGTGCGCCACCAGCAGGGCGCCGACCCGGCCGCGGTCGCCTTCGACGGGCTCGCCTCGGCCAGGGCCAGGGGCGCCGACGTGCTCCTGGTCGACACCGCCGGCCGCCTCCACACCAAGACCAACCTGATGGAGGAGCTGCGCAAGCTCCGCCGGGTCCTGGAGCGCGAGGGCGGCCAGGTCCGCGAGGTCCTGCTGGTCCTGGACGCCACCACCGGCCAGAACGGCCTCGCCCAGGCCCGCCAGTTCACCGACGCCGTCGGCGTCACCGGGGTCGTCCTGACCAAGCTCGACGGCACCGCCAAGGGCGGCATCGTCATCGCCGTCCAGCGCGACCTCGGCATCCCGGTCAAGCTGGTCGGCCTGGGTGAGGGCCCGCACGACCTCGCCCCCTTCGACCCCGACGCCTTCGTCGACGCCCTGCTGTCCGAGGACGGCGCCTGACCTCAGCCGGCGACGGGCCCGAGCAGGTGGTCGCGGAAGAACCGGACGGTGATCGACCAGGCCTCGGCGGCCGCGTCCGGAGCGTGGAGGGCGACGTCGCGGTTGGCGAAGGAGTGCTCGGTGCCCGGCCAGGTGTGGACCTCGACCTCGGTGCCGGCGGCGCGCAGGGCGGTCACGAACCCCTCGTAGAACTCCGGAGGGTCGAACTCGTCGGTCTCGGCCCGCTGGATGAGGACCGGGCAGTGGAGCTTGGCCGCGTCGTCGGAGTCCCCGGCGGCGTAGTAGAGGGCGGCGGCGTCGATGCCGCCCCCGGTCGCCAGGCCGACGGCGTAGCTCCCGCCCAGCGACCAGCCGAGGACGCCGACCGGTCCGCCGCCCGCCCGGGCCCTGACCATGGTGACGGCCTC